>JANPGL010000021.1:0-23393 GCA_031423915.1 Actinomycetes bacterium
GGCGAGGGCGGTGAGGGTGCGCGTGGGTTCGGTTGCGGGGTCCGGTGGGGGATCGGGGGGCGCGTCGGGGGGCCTGGTGGGGGAAAGTGGTTGACAAAGGGGGGCTTAGGGGGGAAAGTGGGGATCACGTGGGGAACCAACGGCCGCGCGGCCCGCGGTTCCCGAGGCAGGCACACAAGGACGGAGGCGGAGGTGTTCGTTGGCAGGCACGAACGCACGCTCGACCCCAAGGGTCGACTTGCGCTCCCTGCCTCGTATCGCCCCCGTTTCGAGCCGTCGTGCTTCCTGTCGTTCGGCAGCGACGGCTGTGTCGAGGTGTGGACCAGAGAGCTCTTCGAGGACACGGCGAAGGAGGCGACGGAGAAGATGAAGCGAGGCGAGATCAGCCGAGAGGCCTGGCGGGCCACGGCCCACAACGCGATCGAGGTCACCGTCGACGCCCAGGGCCGCATCACCGTCGACCGGGCCTTCCGTGAGTACGCCGGCCTCGAGCTCGACTCGAAGGTCGTCGTGGCCGGCTCCATCGACCGCGTCGAGATCTGGAACACCGGCGACTACGAGCCCATGAACACCCGCGGCACGGCCGAGCTCAAAGGGAGTGCGTGACGATGCGCACCCCGTGCGAACGACCCCGACCGACCGACCGAACCAACCCACCCAGACCCAAGCACATGAGAAGGGAGCGCCGAGGACCACACCGAAGCTGACCCACACGATGTGCTCCGCTCATCCGCAGCCCCCCGGACGGCAAGATGGACAGCCCCATACTCCGCCCGCTTCCGTCTCGTCAGTCGGGGAGACATCCCGGCGACACCTGCTTTCCGGGGGGCTGCCGATGAGCGAGGCCATCGCTCAGGCGTACCGCACACGGTTCCGGCGATGACCTCGCCGTTCCTCCACACACCGGTCCTGCTCGACCGCATCGTCGAGCTGTTCCGCCCGGTTCCTCCGGGGTGGTTGGTCGACATGACCGTGGGCGGCGGCGGTCACGCACGAGCGTTGTTGGAGTCCCGGCCCGATTGTCGGCTGCTGGGGCTCGATCGCGATCCGGATGCGTTGGCCGCCGCGGCAGCGAACCTCGCTCCTTTCGGGGACCGGGTGACCCTGCGCCGGGCCCGCTTCGATGCCCTCGCCATCGTCATGACCGATCTCCAGATCCCCCCGGTGTCCGGCGTGCTGTTCGACCTCGGCGTGTCCTCGCCGCAGCTCGACCGAGCCGAGCGCGGGTTCTCGTACCGCAACGACGGCCCACTCGACATGCGCATGGACCCGACCGACACCTGGTCGGCGGCCGACGTCGTGAACGGCTACGGCGAGGCCGAGCTGACCCGGGTGCTGCGCGACCTCGGCGACGAGCGCCACGCCCACCGCGTCGCCCGCGCCATCGTGGCCGCTCGCCCGATCGAGTCGACGGTGCAGCTCGCCGAGATCGTCCGCGACGCCATCCCGGCGCCGGCCCGCCGTCGCGGCGGCCACCCGGCCAAGCGCACGTTCCAGGCCATCCGCATCGAGGTGAACCGGGAGCTGGCCATCCTGGCCGACTCGGTCGACACCGCCATCGCCGCCACGGCCCCGGGCGGCCGCGTCGCCGTGATGTCGTACCACTCGGGCGAGGACCGCATCGTGAAGGACCGGCTGCGCTACGCCGCCACGGGCGGGTGCACGTGCCCGGTCGGACTGCCCTGCGTGTGCGACGCCGTGCGCACGGTCCGCCTCGTGAAGGCCGGCGCCTGGCAGGCCACCGCCGAGGAGATCGCCACCAATCGCCGCGCCGAGTCGGTCCGCCTGCGGGCGGCCGAGAAGCTGACGGCCTGACCCACGTGGTCGCCCCGGCCCGCCACCTCGAACCGGTTCGCCGGCCTGCCCGCCCGGAGACCCGGGCGGGTTCGCCGCGCGTGCGCGGGGAGACGGTGACGGCCGCTGCGGTCCGCCCGGGGCGCCTGGCCCCCTCGAGCGCCCGGGCGCGCGCCCCCAAGGCGGCGCCGTCAAAGCCGCAGCTGCGCATCGTCGCCCCGCAGGTGCGGCGGCGCCGCGCCGGGCTGGCGGCCGCCGCGGTGTGCGGCTTCACGTTCCTCGTGATGCTCGGGCTCACGGTGTTCCAGGCGCGCATCGCCGCGGAGCAGATGCGCCTGGAGCAGGTCGACCGGGCCATCGCCGACGAGCAGGCCATCGCCACCCGGCTCCGACTCGCCGTGGCCATGGCGCAGACGCCCGAGGTGGCCGCAGCCCGTGCCCAGGCCGAGGGTCTGCAGCTCCCCAAGGGTGGCATCGGGCTGTACGTCTCGCCGACCCTGCAGGACGTCGTCGCGGTGGCGACGGGGGGTGCGGTCGCTGCGGCGCCGGCCGCCGCCGCTCCGGCGCCGGCCCCGGCACCGGTGATCCAGCCCGCCACCCAGCCCGCCAACGGGGAGACCGCACCGTGAGCACCGTCGTCGATCCGCCTCGCCGGCCGCGCGCCACCGCCACGCGTTCGACGGCGTCGCCCCGTCCGGTGCGCCGCTCGGCCGCTGCGCCCCGCCCCCGTCCGAAGCGGCCGACGGAGGCCCTGGTCCGTCGTCACCGCGCCGCGGCCCGTCGCCGCCAGGAGTACCCCCGCCCGTCGCTGTGGCGGGCCGGGCGGTCGGACCGTCGGATGGTCGTGCTGTTCTGCGTGTGCGCCGGCCTGCTCGTGGCGACCGTCGGCCGCGTGGCGATGCTGGCCACGGTCGACCGCGCCAAGTACTCCAGCTACGGCGAGCAGCAGCGCCTCTATCGCGTCGAGCTCACCGCCGAGCGCGGCTCGATCCTCGACCGAAACCGCACCGAGCTGGCCATCTCGGTGCCGCAGACGACGATCTGGGCCGATCCCCGACTGGTGATCGACAAGCGCGGAACCGCCGCCGTGCTCGGTGGGGTGCTCGGCTTCGACACCTCCCAGGTCCAGCGCCTCGAAGCGGCTTTCGCCCGCGACGGCAGCGAGTTCGCCTACGTGGCCCGCCAGATCGACGACGACACCGCGGCGCGCATCGCCCAGATGAAGCTGCCGGGCATCTACTCGCTGGAAGAGCCCAAGCGGTTCACGCCGGCCGGCGACGTGGCCCGCTCGATCGTGGGCGCCACGGACCCCGACGGCAAGGGCACGGCCGGCATGGAGCGGCTGTTCGACGGCCAGCTCACCGGCACCAAGGGCCTCATCGTGCGCGAGCGCGGCCGCGACGGTCGCACCATCCCGACCGGCAGCCAGACGATGGTGCCACCCACGCCCGGCACCGACATCGTGCTCACCATCGACCAGACGCTGCAGTACAAGGTGGAGCAGCTCCTCCTGGCCCACGCCAACGAGATGCAGGCGGCCGACGGCGGCATGGTGACGGTCATGGACACCGCCACCGGCGAGCTGCTGGCCCTGGCGAGCGTGGAGCGAGACGAGGTGTCGGGCACGCTGGTCGTCACGTCGAAGAACCGGCCGCTGATGGACTCGTACGAGCCGGGCTCGGTCATGAATATCGTGCCGACGGCCGCCGCCCTCGACACCGGCGTGTCGACCGTCGATCAGTTCTGGGAGCTACCGGCCTCGATCGCCTCGGCCGACGACACCATCCACAACGCCGAGGTCCGTCTCGGCGGGCAGACGTTGATGTTCCGCCAGATCCTCTCCGAGTCGTCGAACATCGGCACGGTCAAGCTGGCCCAGGCGGTCGGCGTGAAGCCGTTCGAGCAGTACCTGCACGCGTTCGGATTCGGAGAGAAGACCGGGATCGACTTCCCGAACGAGTCGGCGGGCCTGCTGCCCCCGTCGTCGAAGTGGTACGGCTCCCAGCGTGACACCATCGCCTACGGGCAGGGCGTCGGCGTCACCCAGGTGCAGATCGCCGCGGCCATGAACGTGATCGCCCGGGGTGGCTCGTACATCGCCCCGAAGCTGGTGTCGTCGACGCTGGACGCCGACGGCACCGAGCACGCCGTCGACGCCGCCTCCCCGCACCAGGTCATCTCGGCCGGCGCCGCCGCCGGCATGGCCAGCGCCCTGGAGGACGTCGTGTGCTCCAAGGAGGGCACGGTGGGTTCGCACCGCGAGGAGTACCTGAACCTGCCCGGGTACCGCGTCGCCGGCAAGACCGGCACCGGCTACAAGGCACAGAACAAGGGCTACCTCGAGGGCTACGACCAGAAGACCGGGAAGAAGAAGATCAACAACTACAAGGACGAGAAGGGCGAGTACCACTACATCGCCTCGTTCGTCGGGTACGCGCCCGCCGAGGCGCCCCGCTACACGATCGCCGTCACCATCGACGAGCCGCCCGCGGGCACCAAGTACCGGTTCGGTGCGTCGGCCGCCGCGCCCCTGTTCGCCAAGGTGGCGGGCGAGGCCCTCCGTCTCGGCGCCGTGCCCCCGTCGCCGGGCGGCGAGTGCGGCGACGGCAACCCGTGACCGACCGGCAACGCCGACGGGTGCGCCGATGAGCCGCCGATCCCTCGACGAGGTCCTCGCCGACGCACCCGGGCTCCGGGTGCGTCGCCGCGTCGGCACCGGCTCGCCGCTGCTGGCCGGGGTGACCATCGACTCGCGTGAGGTGGCGCAGGGCGACCTGTTCGCCTGCGTGCCGGGCGGACGCGTCGACGGGCACGCCTTCGCCGCCGACGCCGTGGCGGCCGGGGCGGCGGTCCTCGTGGTCGACCACGAACTCGACGTGGCCGTGCCCCAGCTCGTCGTCGACGACGTGCGCGCCGCCGTCGGACCGCTCGCCGCCGCCGTGCACGACCACCCGTCGCGCCGCCTCGCCGTCGTCGGCGTGACCGGCACGAACGGGAAGACCACCACCACGAACCTGCTGGCGGCCGTGCTCGATGCGCATGGGTGGCCGTGTGGCGTGATCGGCACGCTGACCGGGCCGCGCACCACGCCCGAGGCGCCCGAGCTGCAGGCCCGGCTGGCCACGTTCGCCACCGAGGGTCGGCGCGCCGTCGCCATGGAGGTCTCGTCGCACGCGCTGGCGCTGCACCGGGTGGACGGCACCCGCTTCCGGGTCGCCGTCTTCACGAACCTGAGCCAGGACCACCTCGACCTCCACGGCACGATGGAGCGCTACTTCGCCGCCAAGGCCCGCCTGTTCGAGCCGGGGCTCAGCGACGAAGGCGTCGTCTGCGTCGACGGTCCCTACGGCGAACTGCTGGCCGATGCCGCGTCGATCCCCGTGACCCGCTTCTCGATGGCCGACGCCACGGACGTGACGCTGGCCGCCGACCACGTGACGTTCCGGTGGTCCGGCCAGACGATCCGGCTGGGGATGGGAGGCCGGTTCAACGTGGCCAACGCCCTGGCCGCCGCCACCGCCGCCCGCCGCCTCGACCTCCCGGCGGCCACCATCGCCGAGGCGCTCAGTGCCGCGCCACCGGTTCCCGGACGATTCGAACCGGTCGACGCCGGCCAGCCGTTCGCCGTGGTCGTCGACTACGCCCACACCCCCGACGGGCTGCGCGAGGTGTTGCGCTCGGCGCGCGAAGCCGCCGACGGGGGGCGTGTCCTGGTGGTGTTCGGGTGCGGTGGTGACCGCGACGCCGCCAAGCGTCCGGGGATGGGCACGATCGCCGCGGACGGAGCCGACGTGGTGGTCGTCACCTCGGATAACCCGCGTCGGGAGGATCCGGCTGCCATCATCTCCGCCGTGCTGTCTGGAATCTCTCCCGGGACCCCGGCCCGAGTCGTCACCGAACCCGACCGTCGTGCCGCCATCGGCCTGGCGTTGTCCGAGGCCCGGCGCGGCGACGTGGTGGTGGTCGCCGGCAAGGGTCACGAGCCCTACCAGGAGATCGGCGACGACAAGGTCCCGTTCGACGACCGGGCCGTCGCCCGCGAGCTGCTGGGCGGGGCGCGGTGAAGGCCCTCTTCCTCGCCGCCGCTTCGGCGATGGCGCTCTCGCTGTTCGGTACGCGCTACCTGGTCCGCTACTTCACGGGCATCGGCAAGGGCCAGCCCATCCTCGGTCCCGAGGACCGCGGACCGGCACACCAGCACAAGGCCGGCACGCCCACCATGGGCGGCCTGGCGGTCCTGGTGGCGGCGTTCGTCGGCTACCTGCTCGCCCACGTGCTGCCGCGGGTGACGTTCTCGGACCAGGCCATCGTCATGTGGGCGGCCATCGTGGTGCTCGCTGGCCTCGGCTTCCTCGACGACTTCATCAAGGTGCGTCGGGGCCGCAACCGCGGCGTGTTCTGGAAGTCGAAGGGCTACATCAGCTTCGGCATCGCACTCGTCATCTCGACGCTGCTCGTCACCGTGGCCAACACGTCGACGACGCTGTCGTTCACGCGCTGGAACCTGCCGGGCTGGGACCTGGGCAAGCCCCTGTCGATCCTCGTCGGCGCCCTCATCATCTTCTCCACGACGAACGCCGTGAACGTGACCGACGGGCTCGACGGCCTGGCCGCCGGCAGCGCCCTGTTCGGCTTCTTCGCCTTCACCGTCATCGCGTTCTGGGCGTTCCGCAACCAGAAGATCTACGTCGACGGTGGCGGTGTGGTGAACCCGCTCGACCTCGCCATCCTGGCCATCGCCTTCGCCGGCGCGTGCGCCGGCTTCCTGTGGTGGAACGCCGCGCCGGCGCGCATCTTCATGGGTGACGTCGGCGCCTTCGCCATCGGCTCCGCACTGGCCCTGCTGGCCATCACGACGAACACCCAGCTGCTCCTCCCGCTCATCTGCGGTCTCAACGTGATGGAGATCGGCTCGGTGGCCTTGCAGATGGGCGTGTTCAAGGCATCGGGCCGCAAGCGCCGCATCTTCCGGAACTCGCCGATCCACCACCACTTCGAGATGGTGGGCTGGCCGGAGACGACGATCATCATCCGCTTCTGGATCATCTCGGGCATGTGCGTGGCCACCGCACTCGGCATCTACTACGCCGACTTCGCCCGGATCGCAGGCGTCTGATGGCCCGGCGCGCACTGGTGTACGGCATGGCGGTGGCCGGTGAGGCCGTCGCCCGCGCGCTCGTCGCCCGCGGCTACACGGTCATCGTCGCCGACGACGCGCCCACCGAGCGCGGCCTCGAGGTCGCCCGCGAGCTCGGGCTCGACGTGTACGAGGCGCCGCCGCCGGGCAAGATCGCCCGCCTCGTCGAGCGTGTCGACCTGGTGGCCCCCAGCCCCGGCATTCCCGAGCACCACCCGCTGGTGGAGGCGGCGGCGCGCGCCGGAGTGCCGCTGCGCACCGAGATCGACCTGGCCTTCGAGTGGGAGGCCGCTCGCCCCGGTGGCCCCCGGCCGATGGTGGGCATCACCGGCACCGACGGCAAGACGACCACCACGCTGCTGGCCACGGCCATGGTGCGCGCCAGCGGCCGCACCGCCATCGACGCCGGCAACACCGACACGCCGCTCGTGGCGGCCATCGACGGCGATCACGACGTGTTCGTGGTCGAGTGCACGAGCTTCCGTCTCGCCACCACGCAGGTCTTCGCCCCGCGCTCCGCCACCTGGCTGAACCTGGCGCCCGACCACCTCGATTGGCACCGCTCGATCACGACCTACATCGCGGCCAAGGCCCGCATCTGGGCGCACCAGCAGCCCGGCGACGCCGCCATCGGATTCGTCGACGACCCGGTGGTCATGGCCGAGCTGGCCAAGGCGCCGGCGCGGCGGCTCACGTTCGGCGCCGCGAACGCCGACTACCGGCGCGACGGCGACTGGCTCGTCGGGCCGCAGGGCCGTCTGGCCCCGGTGGCGTCGCTCAAGCGGTCGCTGCCCCACGACATCACGAATGCGTTGGCGGCTGCGGCGACGGTGCTCGAGGCCGGCGTGGCCACCGTCGACGGTGTGGCGGCCGCGCTCGCGGCGTTCGAGGGCGTGGCCCACCGCATCGCCTTCGTGGCCGAGGCGAACGGCGTCCGCTGGTACGACGATTCGAAAGCCACGACGCCCCATGCCGCGGTCACGGCCATGCGAGCGTTCGACCGGGTGGTGCTGCTCGCCGGGGGGCGCAACAAGGGTCTCGACCTCGGCACGCTGGCCGCGGCGGCCGACCACGTCGCCGCCGTCGTCGCCATCGGCGAGGCCGGCCCGCTGGTGGCCGAGGTGTTCGCCGGGCGCTGCCCGGTCGAGCAGGTGACCACCGGCATGGACGACGCCGTGGCGGCGGCGCGGGCGCTGGCGGCGCCGGGCGACGTGGTGCTGCTGTCGCCGGCGTGCGCCAGCTTCGACTGGTACTCGAACTACGGCGCTCGCGGCGACGACTTCGCTCGGGCTGTGCGGGAACAACTGGGGAGGGCCACATGACGGCGCGGACGACGGTGGTAGGGCCCGAGGTGGCGGCGGCCCGCACGGCAAGCCGGGACCGCCACCCCACGTCGCGGCCGCGCAAGCGGCCGCAGAAGCCGCCGGCGCCGCCCCAGTTCTTCGCGCTGGGCTTCCTCGTGGCGCTGCTCACGCTGTTCGGTCTGGTCATGGTGCTGTCGGCCTCGGCCATCAGCGCCATCCACCACGGCCGGTCGGGCTGGACGTTCTTCGTCAAGCAGTCCACGTGGGCGAGCCTCGGTGCGCTGGCGTTGTTCGTCGGCCTGCGCATCCCGCTGCGCGTCGTGCGCAAGCTCGTGCCGTTCGGCCTGCTGGTCACGTTCGCGCTGCTCGTGGCCGTGCTCCTGCCCCAGTTCGGCTCGCGGGTCAACGGGGCGCGCGCCTGGTTCATGTTCGGGCCGTTCTCCCTGCAGCCGGCCGAGGTGGCCAAGCTCGTGCTGGTGATCTACTGCGCCGACCTGTTCGCCCGGCGGGCCGACCGGATGCACGAGGTCCGCGTGACGCTGTGGCCGGCCATGCTGATGCTCGGCCTCATGAGCTTCCTCGTGATGTTGCAGCCCGACCTCGGCACGGTGCTGGTCATGGCGGCGACCGTGCTCGGCGTGGCGTTCGTCGGCGGCGCTCCGCTCGTGCCGCTGGCGGCCACCATCGGCGCGGTCGGCACCGCCGGCGCCGGGTTCATGCTGTCGGCGCAGTACCGACGCGACCGCTGGCTGGCGTTCCTCGATCTGGCCAAGCACCGCAACAACGAGGGCTTCCAGGTGTGGCAGTCGCTCGTGGGCATCGCGTCGGGCGGCATCACGGGCGTGGGCCTCGGCGCTTCGAAGGCGAAGTGGGACTACCTGCCCGAGGCGCACACCGACTTCATCTTCGCCATCATCGCCGAGGAGCTCGGCCTCATCGGTGCGCTCGGCGTGGTCGTGCTCTTCATCCTTTTCGGTCTGTTCGGCGCCCAGGTGGCGTTGCGGGCCCAGGACCGTTTCGGCATGTTGCTGGCCGGGGGCATCACCGCCTGGCTGATGGTGCAGGCGGTCGTGAACATCGGCGGCGTCGTGGGCGTCATGCCGCTCACGGGTCTCACGCTTCCGTTCCTGTCGTTCGGCGGCTCGTCGCTACTCGTCACGATGACGGCCGCCGGCCTCCTGCTGAACGTGGCTCGCACCGCCACGCGATGACCGCCGGGCCGTCATGACCGCCGGGCCGCCATGACCGCCGGGCCGATCGTCATCGCCGGCGGCGGGACGGCGGGTCACGTCCTGCCCGGCCTGGCCGTGGCCGAGGCGCTCGTGCGCGCCGGCGTGGCGCGCGACGACGTCCGCATCGTCGGTGCCCGCAACGGCATGGAGGCCCGGCTGGTGCCGCCGTCGGGGTTCCCCCTGACGCTCTTCGACCTGCGGAACTTCCCGCGCCGGATCACGCCCGTCCACCTCGTGTCGGCGGCGAAGCTGGCGGTGGCGCTCGTGCGGGCCTGGTTCCTCCTCGGCCGGCTCCGGCCGCGCGCCGTGCTGTCGGTCGGCGGCTACGCCAGCGTGCCCACCGTCGCGGCGGCCTTCCTGCGGCGGGTGCCCGTGGTGGCGTTGTCCTATGACGCATTGCCGGGCCTGGCCAGCCGGATGGCGGCCCGGGTCGCCGAGGCTACCGCCGTCGCCTTCCCCGGTAGCCCGCTGCCGCGCCCGGTGGTCACGGGGGCGCCGCTTCGGGACGCCATCGTGGCCTGCGAGCCCGAGCGTGACCGGGCGGCGGCCCGGGCGGCACTCGGGTTGCCGGCCGACCGGCTGGTGGTCGGCGTCGTGGGGGGATCGCTCGGCTCGTTGGCGCTCGTCCGGGCGGCGGGCGAGCTGGCCGAACGCTGGGCCGGCCGGGCCGACCTGGCCATCCGGGTCGTCACCGGCGAGCGCAACGCCCAGGCGGCGCCACCGGTGCGCACCGGGCCCGACGGCCTGATCGTGCAGGTCGTGACGTTCGAGGACCACATGGAGCGCCTCTACGCCGCGGTCGACGTGCTCGTGGCCCGCGCCGGGGCCACCACCGTGGCCGAGGTGGCGGCGCTCGGCGTCCCGACCGTGCTGGTGCCCTGGCCCCTGGCGGCCGAGGATCATCAGACCGCCAACGCCCGCTGGCTGGCCGACGTGGGTGGGGCGCTGGTCCTCACCGACCACGAGCTGGGCGAACGCCTCGCCGGGACCCTCGAGACGCTGCTCGGATCGCCCGGGGATCGCACGCGGCTGGGTGTCGCAGCCCGTACGGTGGGGCGGCGCGACGCAGCCGAGGCCGTGGCGGCGTTGGTGTTGGAGATGAGCCGGGCATGAGCGAGCAGACGGAACAGGCGGTGGCGTGGCGTGGCGCGCCCGTGCCGCGCGCCCCGCTCGACCTGAGGGCGCCCGGCCGCTACCACCTGGTGGGGGTCGGCGGCCCCGGCATGAACCCCATCGCCGAGGTGCTCGTGGGCATGGGCCACCGGGTGTCGGGCAGCGATCTGCGCGACGGCCCGATCCTCGAGCGACTGCGGGACCTCGGCGTGGAGGTCCACGTCGGTCACGATCCGGCGTTCGTGCACGGTGTCGATGCCGTGACCGCCTCGACCGCTATTCCCGCCACCAACGTCGAAGTGGTCGAGGCGGTGCGCACGGGGGTGCCGATGCTCCGGCGGGCCGGGATGCTGGCCTCGATCTGCGCCCGGGCCGACGCGTTGGCGGTGGCCGGCACGCACGGCAAGACGACCACCACGTCGATGCTCGCCATGATGCTCGTCGGGGCCGGGCTCGACCCCAGCTTCATCATCGGTGGCGACGTCCACCAGGTCGGTTCGGGCGCCCGATGGGGGAGCGGGCGGTTCCTCGTCGTCGAGGCCGACGAGAGCGACGGCACGTTCCTCGAACTGCCGTTGCACGGCACGATCCTCACGAACATCGACGTCGACCACCTCGACCACTTCGGCACGTTCGAGCGCATCGTCGCCGGCTTCGACGCCTACCTGGCCCAGGTGCCGGGCCCGAAGGTGGTGTGCGCCGACGACCCGCACGCCGCCCGCCTGGCCGTCGCCCACGGTGCGATCACCTACGGCCGCAGCGCCGAGGCGCGGTGGCGGCCGGTGGACGTCACCGTCGACGCCGGCGTCCAGCGCTTCACGGTCGAGGTCGACGGCGTGGCGCGGGGCGAGGTGGTGCTGCCCCTGCGTGGCGCACACAACGTGCTGAACGCCACCGCGGCGCTGGCGATGGCCGACGCCGTCGGCGCGCCGTTCGCCGCCGCCGCCGGTGCGCTCGCCGGCTTCGGCGGGGTGCGCCGTCGCTTCGATCTGCGCGGTCGCGACGGTGGCGCCACGTTCGTCGACGACTACGCCCACCTGCCGACGGAGATCGCCGCCGTGCTCGAGGCGGCCCGTCACGGCGGCGACGGGTTCGGTCGCGTCGTGGCCGTGTTCCAGCCGAACCGCTACAAGCGCATGGCGGTGATGTCGGCCGAGTACCGCGATGCGTTCGTGGGCGCCGACCTGACCGTGATCACCGAGATCTACCCGTCGGGCGAACCGGTGATCGCCGGGGTCAGCGGCCGATGGGTCGTGGATGCCGTCGCCGCCGCCCACCCGGGCGCCCGCGTCGAGTGGATCCCCGACCGCTCCGAGCTCGTCGAGTTCCTCGCCGCCGAACTGGGCGAGGGTGACGTGTGCGTGTCGATGGGGTGCGGCGACGTCGCCGGCCTGCCCGACGAGGTGCTGGCGGCGAGGCGGGGGGTCGCCCGGTGACGACCGGCGTGCTCGAGGCCCTGGCGCGCGCCGGCGCGATGCTCGGCGACCTGGCGGTCGCCGACCAGTCGCTCGGACCGCTCACCACGTACCGGGTCGGCGGCTCCGCCGCCCTGGCGTGCACCGTACGCACTCGTACCGATCTCGAACGGGTGGCCGCCGCCGTGGCCGGCTCGGCCGTGCCGGTGCTCGTCGTCGGCCGCGGTTCGAACCTGCTGGTGGCCGACCGCGGTTTCGCCGGCGTGGCCGTGATCGTGTCGGAGTTCGCGCCCGACGTCGACGTCGACGGCACCCGGGTGCGCGCCGGGGCGTCGGTCTTCCTGCCGGTGCTGGCCCGTCGCACGGTGGCGGCCGGCCTGGCGGGGCTCGAGTGGGCCGTGGGTGTACCCGGCTCGGTCGGGGGCGGCGTGCGGATGAACGCCGGCGGGCACGGGTCCGACATGGCCTCGTCGCTCGACCAGGTCGAGATCTGCGACCTGGCCACCGGCTCGTGGTCCTGGCGCCCGGCCTCGACCTTGGGCCTGCGGTTTCGCGGTTCGGACCTGGGCGACACCGAGCTGGTGGTGCAGGCAGACTTCCAGCTGGCGGTCGGTGACCGCGCCAGCTCGGAGGCCGAGCTCGACGAGGTGGTGCGTTGGCGGCGCCAGCACCAGCCCGGCGGCCAGAACGCCGGGAGCGTGTTCGTCAACCCCGTCCCGGGGCAGCTGTCGGCCGGTCAGGTGATCGACGAGCTCGGCCTGCGCGGCTTGCGTCTCGGCTCCGCCCACGTGTCCGACAAGCACGCCAACTTCATCCAGGCCGACGAGGGCGGCTCGTCGGACGACGTGTTCGCGCTCATGCGGCTGGTTCGTCAGCGCGTGCTCCAGGAGCGCGGCATCGCACTGCGCAGCGAGATCCGGCTGGTCGGCTTCGAGGGCCAGGGATGGTGACGGGGCCCGTGGCCATCGAGGACGAGCCCACCCAGGAACTGCCCGCCGTGAGCGCCGCGGACACCCCGCCCGACGAGCGGGCCGACGCCGAGGTGATCGCGTTGCCGGGGCTGTCGAGGGCGCTCACCGCCGCCCCGACCGAGTCGGCACCCGAGCCGCCCAAGCCGACGCGCACGATCGTGATCGGCGACCGCGACGGGTTGACCGCGCCCGTCCCGCTGCGGCCCGCGGCGCCCGTGCCTTCTGCCGTGCCGAACAAGCGGCGCGGCCGCCTCGTCTTCGGCGGCGAGGAGGCCGAACGCCCCGAGCCCGACGACGGCGGCGAGGCCGACGCCGCGCTCGTCATCGGCCCCCCACGGCCCGAGGGCACCGGCCCGCCGCGCACGGTGGTCATCGGCGATGCCGACGAGTCGTCCCCGGACGGCGGGATCGACCCGCGCATCAAGGACCGTCGCCGGCGGGTGCTGCGGGCCGCCGGGTTGCGCCGCTTGCGGTGGGTGCTCGTCGCCTTGACGATCGTCGCACTGATCGTGGGCGCGAACGTCACCCTGCGCAGCCCCCTGTTCCACGTGCGGCAGGTCGCCATCACCGGAACGACGTACATCGATCCGTCCGAGCTCGATCCGCTCGTCTCGTCGCTGCTCGGCACCCCGCTCGCCTCGGTCAGCCTCGACGACGTGCGCCGGCGGGTCGAGGAGAACGTGTGGGTGCGCAGCGTCGACGTGAGCCGTGACTGGCCCCGGACGCTGCACATCGACATCCAGGAACGCCGGCCCGTCGCCTACTACCCCGGCGAGGACGGCCTCATCCACCTCGTCGACGTGGAGGGACGCGTCCTGCTGACCCTCGAGGGCATGCCGACCCAGTTCGTGGAGGTGGGCGGCTACGCCAACTCGGCCGGACCGGGCGAGGACGCTCCTGCCGACCTGCTGCCCGCCATCCAGGTGGCGAACGACCTGCCGGAGACGTTGAAAGCCGACACCAAGCTCGTGCGACTCGCGGGGGAGGGCGTGGTCCTCGAGCTCAAGGCCGGCGGTTTCATCATCCTGGGCGACCCCACCAACCTCAAGGAGAAGCTGGTGGCGGCGCTCGCCGTGCGGGGGCAGTGCCCGCCCGGTTCGTACCGAACGCTCGACGTACGGGTGCCCAGCCGGCCCGCCGTGAGCCCGAAGAACGGCTGTGAGGGCACGGTGGCCGCCGCGAAGCCCTGATCGCCCGTCCGGGGCCGGAACCACACGTCGGGGCAGGTATGCACGCCTCGGGCGCCCCCAGGTTCTAGGCTGCCCGCACAGGCGAGGACGGGCCCCGCTCCACCGCCGGGCACCTTGGACGGAGGTCCTTACGCACATGGCAGGCTCGCCACAGAACTATCTCGCGGTGATCAAGGTCATCGGCGTCGGCGGCGGTGGAGTCAACGCGGTCAACCGCATGATCGACGCCGGGCTGAAGGGCGTCGAGTTCATCGCGGTCAACACCGACGCCCAGGCGCTGCTCATGAGCGACGCCGACGTGAAGCTCGACATCGGCCGCGACCTGACGCGCGGCCTCGGCGCGGGGAGCGATCCCGAAGTGGGACGTGCCGCCGCCGAGTCGCACCGCGAGGAGATCGAAGAGGTCATCTAGGGTGCCGACATGGTGTTCATCACCGCCGGCAAGGGCGGTGGCACCGGCACCGGTGGCTCGCCCGTCATCGCGGAGATCGCCAAGAGCATGGGCGCGCTCACCATCGGCGTCGTGACACGCCCGTTCTCCTTCGAGGGTCGCCGCCGTTCGGTCCAGGCCGAGCAGGGCATCCAGAAGCTCAAGGAGAAGGTCGACACGCTCATCGTCATCCCGAACGACCGGTTGCTCACCGTGTCGAACGAGAAGACCAGCGTGCTCAACGCCTTCAAGATGGCCGACGAGGTGCTGTTGCAAGGCGTGTCGGGCATCACGACGCTGATCACCACGCCCGGCCTCATCAACACCGACTTCGCCGACGTGAAGATGATCATGTCGAACGCCGGCTCGGCCCTCATGGGCATCGGTCAGGCGTCGGGTGAGAACCGGGCCGTGGTCGCCGCCAAGGCGGCCATCTCGAGCCCGCTGCTCGAGGCGGCCATCGACGGTGCCCGGGGCATCCTCCTGAACATCACGGGCCCGTCGAACCTGGGTCTCTTCGAGGTGAACGCCGCCGCGGAGATCATCCACGGCGTCGCCCACCAGGACGCCAACATCATCTTCGGCACGGTCATCGACGACGAGATGGGCGACGAGGTCAAGGTCACCGTCATCGCCGCCGGGTTCGACCGGTGGGAGGGCAACGGCCCCAAGCCGACCACCGGCCAGGCCGGCGGTCGCTCACCGCGGAGCGAGCGCGAGCCGGCCCCGGTCCGTGACCTGTTCGGTCCGGAGGAGGGCGGCGGCGACGATGAGGGTGACGACGACTTCGACGTGCCGTCGTTCCTGAAGTAGCCGTGGCGGTGCTGGCCCCGCTGGCCGTGCCCACGGCGGCGGGCGTCGTGCGCGCCCGTTTCACCTCACGTCACGACGGCGACCTGTCGGCCGACCAGCTCGGTCCGTTCCTGGCATCCGCCCGATGGGCGTCGCTCGCGGGCGTGCCGGTCACCTGGCTCGACCAGCAGCACACCGACGCGGTGGTCACGGTGTCGGCGCCGGCCGAGCACGTCGGCCGCGTGGCCGACGCCGCGGCCAGTGCATCGCGCGGGCTCGGTGTGGCCGTGTGGGTCGGCGATTGCGTACCGGTGCTCCTCGTGGCCGACGAGGGCCCGTTCGCGGTGGTGCACGTCGGTTGGCGCGGCCTGGCCATCGGCATCGTCGGTCGGGCGGTCGACGCCGTCCGCTCGCTCGGCGGCCCCACGGTGCGGGCCTGGATCGGTCCGTCCATCCGGCCGTGCTGCTACGAGTTCGGTGAGGCCGACCTCGATGCCGTGGCCGCCCGATGGGGCGGCGGCGTCCGGTCGCACACGGCGTGGGGCACCGAGGCGCTCGACGTGCCCGCGGGGGTGCGCGCCGCCCTGGCCGAGGCGGGTGTCGACGCCGTGGTCGACGACGGGCCCTGCACCGGGTGTGATCTCGACTACTGGTCGTACCGTCGGCGCGGCGACCGGGCCCGCCACGGGCTCGTGGCCTGGCGGGCCGCGGCATGAGCGTCACGCCACCGGTCGGCGCCCCCGACGAGCTCGTCGCACGCGTGGCCGAAGGCCTGGCCCACGTGCGCGACCGCATCGTGGCCGCCGGAGGCGACCTCGGCGGGGTGCAGATCGTGGCCGTCACCAAGGGCTTCGGACCCGAGGCGCTCACCGCCGCGCTGGCGTGCGGTGCCCTCGACGTCGGCGAGAACTATGCGCAGGAAGCGGTGGCCAAGCTGGCGGCCGTGGGCGCGGGTGCCGATGCGCTGCGCCTCCACTTCATCGGGCACCTCCAGTCGAACAAGGTGAAGCTGCTCGCCCCCCACGTGTCCCTGTGGCAGACGGTCGACCGGTCGTCGGTCGTCGACGCCGTGGCCCGCCACGCGCCGGGCGCCGCGGTGCTGATCCAGGTGAACGTGAGCGCGGAGCCCCGCAAGGGTGGATGCGCCCCCGAGGACGCCACCGCCCTGGTCGACGCCGCGGTCGGGCGTGGGCTCACCGTGCGTGGGCTCATGGCGGTCGGGCGCACCGGAGCGGCCGACGAGGCCCGGCCCGGGTTCGCGCTCCTGCGGTCGTTGTGCGACAGGATGGCGCTGCCCGTCTGTTCGATGGGCATGACCGACGACCTCGAGGTGGCGGTCTCCGAAGGGGCCACGATGGTGCGCGTCGGGAGCGCGCTGTTCGGGATGCGCCCTTCGAAGGCGTCACCGGAACTAGCCTGACGACTTCAGGAGGACCGCCATGCCCGTGTTCAAGAAGGCCATGAGCTACCTGGGTCTCGGCCCCGACGACCCGTACGACGACTATGACCTCCCCGAGGAACCCGAGCGTCCCGTCCGCGGCCGGGCCGTGGGGTATGCGCCCGAGCCCGAGCCCATGCCGGTGCGCACCATCGCCCGCGGCGCGACCCGGGAGCCGGCGGCCACCCAGAGCTTCCCCCGGCCCACCGAGTTCGAGAACCCGTCTCCGTCGGTGCGCGTCCAGCGGCCGGCGGCGTCGTCCACCGTGCGCACCGTGCCGTCGTCGGCCGGGTCCCGTCCGCACACGGTCCGCCCCCGGCGGTTCGATCAGGCGCAGGAGGTGGCGGACCGCTTCAAGGAGGGTCAGCCCGTCATCGTGAACCTCCAGGACGTCGACCGCGACCTCGAACGGCGCCTCATCGACTTCTGCAGCGGCATCTGCTACGGACTCGACGGCAAGATGGAGAAGGTCGCCAACGGCGTGTATCTGCTGACGCCGGCCAACGCCTCGGTGTCGGCGGAGGACCGTCGACTCATCGGCGAGCTCGACGAGTAGCACCCGGGAGCGGCGATCGCCCGGGGAGCCCCCGACGGCAGGGGGCGGATGGTCCGCCACCGGACCCGGCTCACGGTCGTAGGATGGTGGGATGGAGCTCAGCCCAAAGGCCATCACGAACGTCGAGTTCCACCTCGTTCGCAAGGGGTATGACCCCGACGAGGTGCGGGCGTTCCTCACACAGGTCGCCAAAGGCGTCGAGGCGCTGCAGACGCAGCTGACGAACGCCGATGCCCGTGCCCGTGCCGCCGTGGCACGGATGCAGGAGCTGACGGCCACGTCGCCGGCCGCGGTGGCGGCACCGGCGCCCGCAGAGGTCGCCGTTCCCGTGGTCGCCGTTCCGGCGGTGGTGGCGGTGGAACCGGTGGCGTCGAGCGGCGACACCGACACGATCGCCAAGACCCTGCTGCTCGCACAGCGCACGGCCGACGCCACGGTCGCCGAGGCGCAGTCGAAGGCGGCCGCCATCGTGTCGAGCGCCGAGGACCGCGCCCGCACCGTGGTCGACCAGGCCGAGGCGCGCGCCGGGGTGCTCACCCGTGAGGCCGAGGCCCAGGCCGCCGCCACGATCGACAAGGCCAAGGCCGACGCCGTCGAGGCGTCCGCCGGCGAGCGGGCCCGCATCCAAGCCGAGCTCGCCACCATGCGAGCCGAGCGCGACCAGCTGCAGGCCAGCGTCAGCGAGCTCAGCGCCCACCTCATCGACCACCGCGGTCGCCTCGAAGCGACCATCACGGGCATGCGTCAGGTCCTCGACGATCCTCGCGGCCTGAGGCCGGTGTCGATGGCCCCGCTGCCGGCACCCGCCCGCGGCGAGGCCGAGACCCCGGCGCCCAGCACGGTCTTCGAGGTGGCCACGGCCGGCTCCGGTGGCGGTGTCGTCCCCCCGGCCGGCGAGCCGGTGGTCCGCAGCGTCGAGGAGAGCTTCGACGACCTGCGCTGGTCCGGCGACCGCGACTGAGGGCCTGCCCGATCGATTTCTCCGGCCGCCGGGCGTCGTCGTCCGGTAGCCTCGGGTCCTACAGGCGACGACGGGGCCATCACCCCTGAGCCTCCGGAAGAACGGGAAGCGGTCCGCTGCCTCCCCACTAGACCCGGACGGGTCCGGCCCGTGATCGCCGGTGACGAGAGGTCCGCTCCCCGACGGGGGTCGGGCAAGCGGGGTGGTACCGCGGCGCTCCCGGCGTCGTCCCTGCAACCAGAGCCTGGTCGCAGAGGAGACACGCATCATGGGGTACCCGAACGTCGAATCGAGCCCGAACCTGCCGTCGCTCGAGCAGCGCGTCCTCGACCGCTGGGCGGCCGACCACACGTTCGAGCGCTCGGTCGAGCAGCGGCCCCGCGGCGGCGCGCCCGGCGACACCAGCAACGAGTACGTGTTCTACGACGGGCCGCCGTTCGCCAACGGCCTGCCCCACTACGGCCACCTCCTCACCGGGTTCGTGAAGGACGCCGTACCTCGCTACCAGACCATGCGCGGCCGCCGGGTGGAACGCCGCTTCGGTTGGGACTGCCACGGCCTGCCCGCCGAGGTGGAGGCCGAACGTCAGCTCGGCTTGACGACGCGACGCGAGATCGTCGAGATGGGCGTCGCCCAGTTCAACGACGCCTGCCGCACGAGCGTGCTGCGCTACACGAGCGAGTGGGAGCGCTACGTCAACCGTCAGGCCCGCTGGGTCGATTTCGCCCACGACTACAAGACGCTCGACCTGCCCTACATGGAGAGCGTCATGTGGGCCTTCAAGCGCCTGTGGGACAAGGGCCTGGTGTACGAGGGCTACAAGGTCCTGCCCTACTGCTGGCGCTGCGAGACGCCGCTGTCGAACACCGAGACCCGCATGGACGACGTCTACCGCGACCGCCAGGACCCGGCGCTCACGGTGTGGTTCGAGCTGACCGACGGCCTGGCCGACGCACCCGGCGTGCCCACGCGGATCCTGGCGTGGACGACCACGCCGTGGACCCTGCCGTCGAACCTTGCCCTCGCCGTCGGGCCCGGGATCGAGTACGCCGTCGTCGAGTCGGACGGCGCCCGCTACGTGCTGGCCGACGCCCGTGTCGGCTCCTACGCCAAGGAGCTGGGCGACGCCGTGCGCGTCGGCACGGTCACCGGCGCCGAGCTCGTCGGGCGCACCTACACGCCGCTGTACGACTTCCTGGCCGACACCCCGAACGCGTTCCGCGTGCTCGGTGCCGACTTCGTGTCGACCGAGGACGGCACGGGTGTGGTCCACATGTCTCCGGGCCACGGCGAGGACGACCAGACGGTCTGCAACGCCAACGGGATCGAGACCGTGGTGCCCATGGACGGGCACGGCTGCTACACCGCCGAGATCACCCCGTGGGTCGGCCTGCACGTGTTCGAGGCGAACCCGCTCGTCATCCGCGAGCTGAAGGACCGCGGCCGCGTCCTGCGCCACGAGACCTACGACCACGCCTACCCCCACTGCTGGCGCTGCGCCAACCCGCTCGTCTACCGGGCCATCTCGTCGTGGTTCGTGCGCGTCACCGCGTTCCGCGACCGCATGGTGGAGCTGAACGAGGACATCCGCTGGGTGCCCGACCACGTGAAGGACGGCTCGTTCGGCAAGTGGATCGGGAACGCCCGCGACTGGTCGATCTCGCGCAACCGCTTCTGGGGATCGCCCATCCCGGTGTGGCGCAGCGACGACCCCCGCTACCCGCGCCTCGACGTGTACGGCTCGCTCGCCGAGCTGCAGCGCGACTTCGGCGTGGAGGTCACCGACCTGCACCGGCCGTTCGTCGACGAGCTGACTCGACCCAACCCCGACGATCCCACGGGCCAGTCGACGATGCGGCGCGTCCCCGAGGTGCTCGACTGCTGGTTCGAGTCGGGCTCCATGCCGTTCGCCCAGGTGCACTACCCGTTCGAGAACGCCGAGTGGTTCGAGAGCCACTACCCGGGCGACTTCATCGTCGAGTACATCGGCCAGACGCGCGGCTGGTTCTACACGCTGCACGTGCTGGCCACGGCGCTGTTCGACCGCCCCTCGTTCCGCACGTGCGTGGCCCACGGCATCGTGCTCGGCAACGACGGCCTGAAGATGTCGAAGAGCCTGCGCAACTACCCCGACCCGTACGAGATGTACGACACGTACGGCGCCGACGCCATGCGCTGGTTCCTGCTGTCGTCGTCGATCCTGCGCGGCACCGACCTCGTCGTCACCGAGCAGGGCATCCGCGACGCGGTGCGCCAGGTGATCCTGCCCGTGTGGAACGCCTGGTACTTCTTCGCGCTGTACGCCAACACCGAGGGCCCCGACTTCCGGGCGCGGTTCCGCACCGACCAGACGGGCGTGCTCGACCGCTACCTGCTGGCCAAGGTGCACGACCTGGTGGTCGACACCACCGCCCAGATGGACGCCTACGACCTGTTCGGCGCGGCGGGCACGCTGCGCACGTTCCTCGACACGCTCACGAACTGGTACATCCGGCGCAGCCGCGACCGGTTCTGGGGCGGCACCGCCACGGGCGGCCAGGACGCCGTCGATGCGTTCGACACGCTGTACACCGCGCTCCAGGTGGTGTGCCGCGTCGCCGCGCCGTTGCTGCCGATGGTCACCGAGGAGATCTTCACCGGCCTCACCGGCGATGCGTCGGTGCACCTGACCGACTGGCCGGGCGTCGACGAGGTCCCGGGGGACGCCGACCTCGTACGGGCCATGGACCTGGCGCGAGACGTCTGTTCGGCCGCCGCCAGTGTGCGCAAAGCGCGCGGCCTGCGCGTGCGCCTGCCGCTCGCCCGACTCGAGGTGACGGCGCCCGGCGCATCGGCGCTCGCTCCGTTCGCCGACATCCTGCGCGACGAGGTGAACGTCAAGCAGGTCGGCTTCGGTGAGGACGTGAACGCCGGCGCCCGCTACGAGCTCAAGTTGGTGCCCGCCGCGCTCGGACCCCGCCTCGGCGGCGACATGCAGCGCGTCATGGGCGCCTTCCGCAAGGGTGACTACACGCTGTCGGCCGGCGCCGACCCGGTGGTCGGCGGCATCGGGCTCGTCGACGGCGAGTACGAGCTGCGGCTGGTGCCCACCGATCCGAACGCCAGCGCCGTCCTGGCCGGCGGGGACGGCGTCGTCACGCTCGACCTCGACGTGAGCCCCGAGTTGGAGGCCGAGGGCCTGGTGCGCGACGTCGTGCGCCAGGTGCAGCAGGCCCGGCGCGAGGCCAAGCTCGCCATCACCGACCGCGTGTCGGTGCGGTTGGGCCTCCCGGCCCGCGTCGCCGCGGCCGTGCGGGGTGGTGAGGACGTCGTTCGCTCCGAGACGCTGGCCGACGCCGTCGAGTACATCGACGGCTGGCAGCCGACCGGCGAGGTCGACGGCGAGGGCGTGCACGTGGCCGTGGCCCGCGTCGGTGGATGAACCTCCGGCGCCGTTCCAGGCGGTGGACGGCGGCATCGTGCTGCGGGTCCACGTGCAGCCCGGTGCACGCCGCCCCGGCGTGATCGGCCGCCACGGCGACGCCGTCAAGCTCCGGGTGACGGCACCCGCCGTGGAAGGCCGGGCCAACGAGGCCGTGCTCGCCGCCGTGGCCGAACTGTTCGGCCTGCACCCGGGCCAGGTCTCCCTCGTGTCCGGTGCCACCGCCCGGGCGAAGCGCGTGCGGCTGGCGGGTGTCGACGCCGCCGCGGCGACCGCGGTGCTGCGGGCCGCGGGCGCGTTGTGACGGATGCAGGGCGACCGGTAGGGTTGCCCGCCACTCGAACGGGAAAGAGGTCTCCGATGGCGAAGGGTGGAAAGTCGGCTCCGGCGAAGGCTCCGGCGAAGAAGGCCGCGGCTGCGCCCGCGAAGGGCAAGGCGCCCGCGCCCGCTCCGGTGCCGGCCAAGAAGGCCGCGCCCGCCCCCGCCGCGAAGAAGGCCGCGCCCGCTCCGGTGCCGGCCAAGAAGGCCGCACCCGCCCCCGCCGCCAAGAAGGCCGCACCCGCTCCCGCCGCCAAGAAGACCGAACCCGCCAAGGCGGCACCGGCTCCCGCCGCCAAGAAGGCCGCGCCCGCACCCGTGCCCGTGGCCAAGAAGGCCGCGCCCGCGCCCGTCGCCAAGAAGGCTGCACCCCCCCAGGCTGCGCCCGCCACGTCCGATACCGACAAGAAGGCGGCGGCCAAGCCTGTGCCCACCCCCGATCCCGTCCCTGCTCCCGCCAAGGCCGCCGCCGTCACCCCGGCGCCGACCAAGAAGCCGGCCCCCATTCCGAAGCCGGCGTTCCGCGCCGGGCCGGCGGAGCCCCTCGGCGGTCCGCTCGACGCCAAGTTCCTCGAGTCGCAGCGCGAGCTGCTCATGGAAGAGCGCGCCTCGCTGCTCGGCCAGGCCGAGTCGCTCGAAGGCGAGGCCGCCGCGCTGATGGAGGACCTCGACCCGGGCGACGTCCAGTTCGATGACGAGTCGGGCGAGGGCGACACCATGGTGGTCGAGCGCGAGCGCGACCTGGCGTTGTCGGCTCAGGCCCGCCAGCTCGTCGTGGAGATCGATGCGGCTCTGACGCGGCTCGCCGCCGGGACGTACGGCTACTCGCTCGTGTCGGGCAAGGCGATCCCGCGCGACCGCCTGAAGGCGATCCCGTGGGCGACCGAGCTCGTCGAGGAGAAGGTCGGGGGCCTCGGACGGCGATGACCGAGCCCGGCGACGCACCCGGAGCCGGTGCGCCGACCGCCGTCGGAGCCGAGGCGGACACGTCCCGAGCCGAAGGGCCGCTCGGGACCGAGGCCGACGCGATGCGAGCCGGAGGACAGCGCCGTGCCGCCGGTCGACTCACGGTGCCGATGGGGCTCGTGGCCGCCGCGGTACTGGCCGTCGACCAGGTAACGAAGGGGGTGGCCCAGCGCGAGCTGGCCGACGGGCACTCGGTGCGCGTGGTCGGCTCGCTGCTGCGCTTGACGCTCACCTACAACAGCGGCATGGCGTTCTCGCGCGGCACGGGCCTCGGCCCGGTGATCGGCGTGGTGGCGCTCGTGGTGATCGTGGTGCTGTTGGCGTCGTTGCGGCGCGAGTCGTCGCGGCTCGCCCG
>JANPGL010000022.1:0-4665 GCA_031423915.1 Actinomycetes bacterium
GGCCACGGCGCCGAGTGCGCCCTCCAGGCTGGCCAGCCGCTCCTCGAGCGCGTTGACGGTGGGGTTGCCGATGCGCGAGTAGATCGACCCGTACTTCTTCAGTGCGAACAGGTCGGCGGCGTCGGCCGCGTCCTCGAACACGAAGCTCGTCGTCTGGTAGATCGGCACGGCGCGGGCCCCGGTCTGCGGATCGGGCGCACCGCCGGCGTGCACGGCTCGCGTGCGGAAGCCCCAAGCGCGATCGGTCACGTCCCGATCATCGCCCAGCCGCGCCGGGCGCCGCCAGCGCCCTCTACCCTGGCGCGCATCGTGGATGATCTCCCGCACCCGCTCGACAACGTCGGTTGGCACGCGCTCACCGGCCCGCACGCGCCCCTGGCCGAGGTGGTCGGACACGCCCGCCGCTACCCGCGCGACGTGTCGCCGTTCTCCGCCGTCGATGCGCTCACGAGCGAGGCGTGGGACGACCTCGCCCGCCAGGCGGGTCCCGGCCACGTGATCGTGCTCACCCGGGCCGAGCTGCCCGACCCGCCCGCCGGCTGGACGATGCCGTTCCGCGCCCGCACGCACCAGATGGTGGCCGGCGAGCTCGCCGACGTGCCCGGCGTCGACGCCCGTCCGCTCGGCCCCGACCACGCCGCCGAGATGGTGGCGCTCGTCGAGCTGACGAAGCCCGGCCCGTTCCTGCCGCGCACCGTCGACCTCGGCGGCTACGTCGGCGTGTTCGACGATGACGATCGGTTGGTGGCCATGACGGGCCGCCGCATGCAGCTCGACGGCTGGAGCGAGGTGTCGGCCGTGTGCACCCACCCCGACGCGCGCGGTCGCGGCCTCGCCGCTGCGCTCACGCACCGGGTGGCCACGGGCATCCGGGCCGAGGCCGCCGAGGCGTTCCTGCACGTCGCCGAGGACAATCACACCGCGCGCCGCGTCTACGAGCGCCTCGGCTTCGTGACACGCCGCATGGTCGACTTCGCCGCCTACCGCACGCCCGCGGCCTGACCGCCCGGGCGTCGCCCGAGCCTGCTGGTCGCCCGGCCCTAAGGCATCAAATGCGTCCAGCGCCTGACATGTCCCCGGCTGGTCGCATCTGATGCGCGGGAGCCCCGAGAGCGACGATCGGGGCCGCGGTGGCCGTCAGGCGCTGGCCAGCGCCCGCTCGCGCTCGGCCACGAGCTCGCGCACCCTCGTGATGAGCCGGCCGTAGTCGACGGCGTCCGCGATCGGCTCGTAGCCACGGATCAGGAAGGTGGTGACACCCAGGTCGTAGTAGTCCATCATCGCCGCGGCCACGGTCTCCACCGAACCGACGAGCGCCGTCGAGTTCCCGCGCGCGCCGCTGGCGGTGGCGAGGGGCGTGAACAGGCAGCGGTCCAGCACGTCGCCCCGTGCCGCCGCGGCGAGCAGGCGCTGCGAGCCGACGTTCTCAGGCGGCGGTGGCACCCTGCCGCCCATGCGCCGCTGGATGGTGGCGAGGATACCGTAGGCCCGATCCCACGCCTCGTCGTCCGTGCCGGCCAGGATCGGCCGCAGCGACAGGCTGATGCGCGGCGTGCGGCCGTGTACGGCCGCGGCGGCGCGCACCCGGGCGATGTGATCGGCGGTGGCGTCGAGCGGCTCGCCCCACATGGCGTACACGTCGGCGTGGCGGGCCGACGTGTCGAGCGCGTCGTCCGACGACCCGCCGAAGTACACCGGGACGTGCGGCTCCTGCGCGCACTTGACGGCCGAGAAGGCTTTGCGCACGTTGTAGAACTCGCCGTCGTGGTCGAACGGCTCGGCGGCCGTCCAAACGCGCCGCAGCAGGCCCACGTACTCGTCGCACCGCCGGTAGCGGGTCGCCACGTCGAGGTGGTCGCCGTCGCGCGCCAGTTCGGCGTCGTCGCCCCCGGTGATGATGTGGACGGCGAGACGCCCGGCGCTGAACTGGTCGACGGTGGCGAGGTGACGCGCCGCGACGGTCGGCGCCACGAAACCCGGCCGGTGGGCCAGCAGCACCCCGAGCCGCTCGGTGTGGGCCAACACGTACGACGCCACGGCGAAGCCGTCAGGCATCGTCGAGAAGTAGCCGATGAGCACGCGGTCGAATCCGCTGTCCTCGTGAGCCCGGGCGAACCGGCGTGTCACCGCGGGGTCGACGACCGGCCCCGAAGCCGGCACCACCTCGGAGTACTCCTGCGGGGCCATCATCCCGATGAACTCGACCGGCATCGTCGGCCCCTCAGTCGGGGTCGGGCTCGACGGGTGCCCACAGGCTCGGCACGTTCACCACGATGCCGTCCTGCGTGCTGCGGGCGATGACCACCACGGCCTCGACGTCCGGGTCCGGGTTCTCCTCACGGTGGGGCACGTACGGAGGCACGAAGATGTAGTCGCCGGGCTTCGTGGCGAGCCGGATCTCCTCGTCGCCGTCGGCGAACACGAAGACCGGGTTGCCAGACACGACATAGATGGCCGTCTCGGCCCGGCCGTGGTGGTGGTCGCCCGAGCTCACCCCCGGCGCCACGTGGGTGCGCCCCATCCACAGGCGCTCGGACCCGACGGTCTTGCCCGACACCGCCTCGAACCGGCGCATCCCCGGCGTCTGGCCGGTGTCGCCCGAGAGCTCGTCACCGCGGATGTGGTGCAGCGGCCGATGCCAATGGTCCTCGCTCACGCCTGCCCCCGATTGTTGACCTATCAACTCGGTTTTCTACAGTACGGTTCCACCTTCCGCAATGGCGGCCGACGAGGAGCGATCGATGAGCGCAGCGACGACGGCCACGGTGGTGGTCGGTAACCCGAAGCCCAACTCGCGCACCCGCACCGTCGGCGAGACGGTGGCGCGCCGCGTCCTCGACGCCGTGGGTCTCGCCGGCGTCGAGCCGTCGGTGATCGAGCTTTCGCCGCTCGGGCCGTCGCTGTTCGACTGGTCGTCCGCACCGGTGAGAGCCGAGGTCGACCGCCTGGCCGCCAGCCGCCTCGCCGTGATCGCCACGCCGATCTACAAGGCGACGTACACCGGTTTGCTCAAGTCGTTCCTCGACTGGTT
This sequence comes from Actinomycetes bacterium, assembly GCA_031423915.1. GTDB lineage: Bacteria > Actinomycetota > Acidimicrobiia > Acidimicrobiales > Ilumatobacteraceae > JANMAT01. The sequence continues at coordinate 3,032 of JANPGL010000022.1, forward strand.
CGGCCAGACCGGCCTGGCCGGCGTGACCGCCGTGCCGGTCATGGTCGGTGCCGCCCCGCAGCACGCGCTGGCGGTCGAGCTCCACCTGCGCCCACTGCTCGTCGAGATCGGCGCCACGGTCCCGAGCCGAGGGCTGTTCGTGCTCGAGGACCAGTTCGACTCGCTCGACACCTCCATCGACCTCTGGCTCGAGACCGCCACGCCCTACCTGACGGCCAGCCTGGCCGCCGGCGCCTGAGGCAGCCGAGGGTGGCCGCGGAACGCGCCCTCGACCTGACCCCGCTCACCGGCACCTTCGGCGCCGAGCTGAACGGCGTCGATCCGGTCGACGGTCTCGACCCCGATGCGCTGCGCGCCTTGCTCCACCGGCACCGCGTGCTCGTGTTCCGGGGCTGCTCACTCGATCGCGCCGGCCAGGTGCGTCTCGCCCGTGGGCTCGGCGAGCCGACCCCCGCGCACCCCGTCGTGCCCGGGACGTCCGAGCACCCCGAGATCCTCGAGCTCGACGGTGCCCGGGGCGGGCGCAACGCCCGCTGGCACACCGACGTCACGTTCGTCCGAACGCCGCCCGCCTATTCGGTGCTGGTGGCCGACCACCTGCCCGCCTGGGGCGGCGACACCCAGTGGGCCGACCTGCGCGGCGCCTACGAGCGGCTGGCCCCGGCCCTGCGCACGCTCGTCGACGGGCTCGACGCCGTGCACCGCATCAGCCCTCTCGCCTACTGGGGCGAACCGTTCGACACCGCCCTCGGCCGCGCCGATGCCCAGGAGCTGTACGACCGGGCCGCGCTCGTGCCGCCCGTCGTCCATCCGGTGGTGCGGGTGCACCCGCACACCGGCCGGCGGGCGCTGTTCGTGAACCCCGGCTTCACGACCCACATCGTGGGGCTGTCGCGCATCGAGAGCGACGGCCTGCTGCGCTTGCTCTACGAGCACGCCACCCAACCCGAGGTGGTGTTGCGCCACCGGTGGCGCCCGGGCGACGTGGTGCTGTGGGACAACCAGGCGACGATGCACTACGCGGTCGACGACTACGGCGACGCCGAGCGACGCATGCGACGGGTCACCGTGCGCGGCGACGCGCCGATCGGCGTCGACGGTCGCACGAGCGAGGTCGCCTCCGACCCGCTCGTCGCGGTGCGCTGACGGTCGCTCAGCGGTCTCGGGCGACCCGCCGCTCCCAGGCTGCGGGATCGGCGAGGAGGGTGGTGATGGCCTCGGGCAGCGCACCGGCGGCCACATCGGCCAACGTCACGTGCTCGAGGACCGAGCGCAGCGCCGAGCGGGTGGCGACCCACACGTCGCGGACATGGTCGGCCGGCACGGGGTACTCGACGTCCTCGGGGGCCAGCCCGCGCACCTCGCCGAGCGGACCGTCGATGGCCCGGATCACGTCGGCGACCACGATCTCGGCCGCCGGTCTCGACAGGCGGTAGCCGCCCTCGGAACCCCGCTGGCTTTCGACCAGCCCAGCCTTGCGCAACGACGCCAGCAGCTGCTCCGAGTACCGGAAGGACAAGCCCTGACCTGCGGCAACGACGTCACCTTTCACCCACGCGCTGGCCGGCGCGGCGGCCAGCACCACCGCGGCCCGGACCGCGTAGTCGACGGCTGCCGAGACCCTCACGTGCCCA
>JANPGL010000023.1:0-3545 GCA_031423915.1 Actinomycetes bacterium
GTCGAGCTTGCGGAAGCGCGTGAACCCCGCGGCGGCGGCCATCGCCTTCGCCTTCGACTCCGGCAGCCCGAGCGTGCCGAGCCCAGCGCCGCCCGGCTCGCTCAGCGCCGAAGACATGCACGACATCACGCTGATGCCGTACATCATCGACGACATCGGGTTCTTGGTCACGTTCTCGGTGAACGTCTCGCGTCCCTTGATGTCGACGAGCAGCCACACGCCCTCGTCGGAGAGGGCGGCGCGGATGGCGTGCATCGCCTCCTGCGGATGGGTCATGTCGTGGATGCAGTCGACGGTGGTGACGAGATCGAGTGACCGGTCGGTGGGCAACGGCTCGTGCCGAGGGTTGTGGAAGTGGGCGTTCGACAGGCCCTCGTCGGCCTTGCGGCGACGGGCGCGGTCGAGACCGTGCTCGGAGATGTCATAGCCGTGCACCTGGCTGGCGGGGAAGGCCTTGGCCAGGAGGCACACGGCGATGCCGGCGCCACACCCGACGTCGGCCACGAGGCCGCCGGTGGTGAGCTTGGCGGCGACGCCGTCGAGCGCAGGGATGGCGACCGGGATGAGGAAGTTGCGGTACCACGGCTCGAACGAACGCTCCAGCCCCGCCGCACCCTCGGCGCCGTGGGCGTCGTAGTCGTAGCCGAGCCCGGTTCGGAAGCTCTCGGGCAGCACCTCGAGCGTCTGCATGGTCTGCGGGAGTCGATGGAACATGCCCATGGCGTGAGCCGGGTGGGCGGGGGTTGCCAGCACGGCCTTGGCCTCGGGCGAGAGCCAGACCCGAAAGCCGTCGGCGTCCTCGGACCAGTCGACGAGCTTTGCGGCCGCCTGGTTCTGCGCCCACTCCAGCACCCAACGCTCCTGCAGCTCCGTGCGAGCCGCCAGCTCCGCGGGCGTGAGCGGCGCGTCGGCGGCGGCGAGCGCCTTGTAGAGCCCCATCCGGTCGCCCAGGTGCACCATCCCCGCCGTCACCGCACCCTCGAGCTTGGTGTACAGCAGGAACGAGTAGAGCTTCAGCTTGTCCGCGTCGATGACGTCCCCCATGAGCGGCACCCTAGCGGTGCCGGGTCGTCAGCTCCGACCCTGCTCGTGGGCCTGCTGGGTGGCGGCGCGCATCTTGCGCCCGTCGAAGCCGATGGTCTGCATGGGGGTGACCTGCAGCACGCACCGGCGGTCGGTGTCGTTGAGACGCACGAACGCCGCCTGTGCCGCCGGGTCGTTCGGGCGCAGCCGCTCGGCCAGCGCAGGGAGGAACCACTCGATGACGGCCCGATCCCGGTGGACCTGGCACGAGCCCTTGTACGTGACCGCCTGGGCGGCCTTGATGCCGCTGCCCTTGCTGCTGATCGAGATCGACACGCGCGGATCGCGTTCCACCGCCTTCACGCGCACGCGCAGGTCGGACACGCTGAGCCAGAACGACCCCTCGTGGAAGACGTACGACATGATCACCCCGACCGGCCAGCCCTCCTTGTTCGACCACATGAAGGTGCACTCGTCCTGGGTCTCGACGAGCAGGCGCTCGTCGGCGCTCTCGAGGGTGTACGCGCTGACGTCGTCGTAGGTGAAGCGATCGGCCATGGACGCGACGCTAGACCGGCCGGCCGACCCGTCGGCGCAGGCGCCGGAGCACGCCGCCGCGTTCGTCGGCCTCGATGGCCCGCACGGCTTGCAGCGCCGGCAGACCGGTCACGCCGCCGCCCCCGTGCGTCGCCGACGAGGCGTGGTAGAGCCCGGGCACCGGGGTGCGGTAGTCGGCCCACCCGTTCACGGGCCGCATGTGGAACAGCTGGGCCGGTGTGAGCTCGCCGTGGAAGATGTTGCCACCGACCAGCCCGTAGGTCTCCTGCATGTCGTGGGGGCCGATCACCACACGGTGGAGAACGGACGACGCGAAGCCGGGCGCCACTTCATCGACGAGCGACACGACGCGGTCGGCATACGCCTCGAGCTCGTCACGGTGTGGTTCGTCGGCCCACGCGTGCGGCACCCACTGGGTGAACATCGACACCACGTGGTGGCCGGGCGGGGCGAGCGAGTCGTCGAACACCGACGGGATGCAGATGTCGGCGAACGGCCGGGCCGCCGGGCGAGCGGCGACGGCGTCCTGGAACGCGGTCTCCACCTCGTCGAGCGAACGGGCCAGCACGATGGTCCCGCCGTGCACCTCGGCGTCGAGCGTCGGGTGCGACCGGAACGCGGGCAGCCGGTCGACGGCCAGGTTGATTTTCACCACGCCGGAGCGCGAACGCCAGCCGTCGATGGCGTCGGCGAACTCGTCGGGCAGGTGACGCCGCTCGACCAGTCGACCGAACGCCAGCTTCGGGTGCACCGTCGTCACCACCACGGGCGCGGTCAACACCGTGCCGTCCGCCAGCGTGACGCCCGCTGCGCGCCCACCGGTCACGTCGATGCGGCCGACCTCCACGTCGGTGCGCAGCTCGGCGCCGGCGGCCCGCGCCGCCGAGGCCAGCGCGGCCGTGAGGCCGCCCATGCCACCGCGAGGGAAGCCCCACGAGCCGAGGTGCTCGCCCTCGCCCACGTCACCGATCTGGTGGTGCGCCATCACGAAGGCCGTGCCGGGCGACCGGGGCCCGGCCCACGTGCCGATCACGCCCGACACGCTGAGGACCCCGAGCAGCTCGGGCGACTCGAAGAAGCGCTCGAGCAGGTCGGCGATGGAGAGCGTGAACAGACGCGTGATGTCGGCGACCCGCGACGGCGAGAGGTCCCGCCGCAACGACCAGGCCAGGGCCGCCTGATCGCGCAGGTCGGCCGGGCGGCGCGACCCGAGCGTCGGCGGCACCGACGACAGCAGCGGCCCGAGCACGGCGGCGATGTCGCCGATCCACGCCTCCCACCGGTCGATGGCTGTCGCGTCACGGGCAGAGAAGGCGGCGATCGACGCCCGCCGCCGGGCGGGATCCTCCGGCAGTTGCAGGAACCGGCCGTCGGGGTGGGGCACGTAGTACGGGCCCTGCGGATAGACGTGGTAGCCGTGGCGTTCCAGGTCGAGATCGCGTCGGATGGCCGGCGGGAGCAGGCTGACGACGTACGAGAGCATCGTGACCCGGTAGTCGGGCCCGAACGGCTGCTCGGTGACGGCGGCGCCACCCACGATCGGCCGCCGCTCCAGCACAACGGTTCGCTTGCCGGAGCGGGCCAGGTACGCGCCGGCGATGAGCCCGTTGTGCCCGCCTCCGACCACGATGGCGTCGTAGGCACCCGACGGTCGGCTCGTCACGACGCAGGACGCTACCCGGCCACGCGCACCCGGTCCCGGCCCTCCCGTTTGGCCACGTACAACGCCTCGTCGGCCCGGCGCAGCACGTCGGCCACGCCGTCCTCGTTCCCGGCCATGGCGACACCGATCGACATCGTCAGCTGGAGGACCTCGTCGCCGACGAAGAACCAATCCTCGGCCACACCGGTGCGCACGCGGTCGGCGAGGTCCATGGCCCTCGCTTCACCGCTCAACACGATGATGCCGAACTCCTCGCCGCCGAGCCGACCGACGATGTGGCCGGACCGGTCGAGCACCCGCA
>JANPGL010000024.1:0-1561 GCA_031423915.1 Actinomycetes bacterium
CGCGGCGCAGCTTCCGCACCGTGGGCACGGGGATCAGCTCGTCGTCGTCGCTCTCGGCCTCGGGGTCCTGCACGCCGACAGTCTCTCAGCCGAGGGCACGGCGCAGGTCACCGGCGCGCAGCCGCTCGGCCACCGAAGCGCGCACCTGGCGGGCCACGGCGGCACGGCGCAGGACGTCCATGGCGTTCACCCCCATGACCTCGAGGTCGGCGCCGGTCGGCTCGATCGACAGCACCCGCAGCCCGCGACGGCGCAGACGGGCCACCTCGGCGAGCAGGTAGCCGTGGTGGAGGAGCCGGGCCGGTGCGTCGACGCGCCGCAGCGAGGCCGACGGCGTCGACGACATGGGCGACGACACGATCACCAGGTCGAGCTCCTGGTCGGCCACCAGGTCGGCGTTCGTGGGCGACCAGGCACCGCCGTCGACGTAGCGCGTGCCGGCGATCGACACGGGCGAGAACCAACCGGGCACGGCGCACGATGCGGCCACCGCGTCGGCCGGATCGGCGGCGATGTGTTCGCGCCCGAACACGACGCGCTTGCCGTCGTCGAGCCGCACGGCGCAGATCCAGGTGGGCCGGTCGGGCCAGTGGCCGCCGAACACGCGCCGCAGCGGCGCGGAGATCGACTCGGACGACATGGTCCCCTCGGGCACCAGCGCCGCCGCCACCGTGCCGGCCCGGGCGTTCCACGGGCGCAGCCCCGCAGCCAGCAGCCCGTTCAGCGACGCCGGGCGCGGCGGGCCGGGCCGTCGGGGCCGCGGCATCGACGCCGGCGGCGGCCCGAGGCGGCCGAGCACGTCGCGCACCCGGGCCGAGGGCGGCTCGCCCAGGGCGCGGGCGTACAGGTCGTCGGCGTGCAGGCCGGCGCGCAGCAGCGCGCTCACCATCGAGCCGGCCGACGTGCCGACCAGCAGTTCGGCGTCGTGCGCCTCGATGCCGGCCACGTCGGCCAGTGCGGCGAGGACGCCCGTGTGGAAGCCGTGACCGGTGGCGCCGCCGGCGCCGAGCACGAACCCGATGCGCACGGCGACAGCCCGACGTTCCGGCCCGACGGCTCTACGCGTGCCCGGGGATCTGGTTCCAGGGACCGGCGTCGGCGCGGGGCTCCTTGGGCAGGCCGAGGATCTGCTCGCCCACGATGCCCTTCTGCACCTGCGACGAGCCGGCGTAGATGGTGCCGGCGCGGGCGTTCTCGAGCACGCCGACCCAGCTGGCCGAGTTGGTGGCCGAGGTGCCGACCGCGTCGTAGCGGAACGCGCCGAGCGGGCCGCGGCCGTCGGGCGTCAGCGCGTCGGCGCCGAGGATGTCGATGGCCAGCTCGGTGACCTCCTGGTGGTAGTGCGACCAGAGGATCTTGCCGATCGACGCGTCGGGACCGGGCTGGTGCCCGTTCACGAACGCGGTGAGCGCCTTGTAGCCGAGGAAGCGCATGACCTCGACCGTCGAATGGGCTTTGGCCAGCCGCTGCCGGATGACCGGGTCGCCCGTGACGCCCTTGATGCGGGCCAGCTCCAGCAAGCGGTCGAGCTCGCCGCGGAACCCGATGGCGTTGACGGCGG
>JANPGL010000025.1:0-2612 GCA_031423915.1 Actinomycetes bacterium
GGGCCACCGCCAGCACCTCGCGCTCGTCGGGCAAGGGCTGCGCCTGAGCGGGCACCCGATAGACGTGGCCGATCTCGAACAGCGCCGCGCCCGGGCGGCGGTGCGAGGCGTTGAACCCGATCGCGGTCAGCAGGCCGGGGCGCAGCGACGTGCGCAGCACGCTCTCTTCCATGACGAGCGGGTTGGCGATCGTCAGCGCCTCCGCAGGGAGACCGGCGCGGGCCAGGTCGCCGGGGGCCAGGAACGCGTTGGGCATGGCTTCGGTGACCCCCACGCCGAGGAGCACCTGGCGCAGCAGGCGCCGGTCGGACTGGCGGGGCGACAGCGCGCCATGGTCGGTGGACGTCGGGACGATCCGGCCCAGTCTCAGGAAGCCGTACTGGCGCGCCACCTCCTCGATGACCTCGACCTCGTCGCGGCAATCGGGCCGCCACGAGGGCACGCGGATCGTCTGCACGTCGGGGTTGGCCTCGCCCTCCCGCTCGAAGCCGATCGGAGCGATGCACCCCAGGACCTCGTCGGTGGTCAGCGACGTCCCGAGCACCGTGTTCACGCGACCCGTGCGCACGGACACGTGCGTCGGCCCCGGCAGCGCGCCGAGCGCATCGACCGCCCCGGCGGCGACCGCCAGGTCGGGGCACGTCTCGCGCAGCAGCTCGACGAAGCGGGCGATCGCCGGGTCCATGCCCTGTGGGTCGCGGCCACGCTCGAAACGGACCGAGGCCTCCGACCGGAGCCCGGTCCGGCCCACCGACCGGGTGATGCCGGACGGCTCGAACCAGGCCACTTCGAGCGCCACTGTGGTCGTCGCGTCGCTGATCTCGCTGTCGGCGCCGCCCATGATGCCGGCGAGGCCGATGGGGGCATCCGCGGCGTCGCAGATGAGGAGGTCGTCCGCCGTGCACGTGCGGGTCACCCCGTCGAGCGTCACGAGCGGCTCGCCGTCGCGGGCGAGCCGGACACGGAACCCCCCGCCGCCCAGCGTCGCCAGGTCGTAGGCGTGGTTCGGTGCGTTGAGCTCGAGCATCACGTAGTTCGACACGTCGACGACGTTGTTGATCGGGCGCATGCCGGCGCGGGTCAGCCGGTCCGCCAGCCAGGGAGGCGACCCCTTCACCTCGACGCCGGTGAGCACCGTCGACGTGAACCGGCCGCAGCGGTCGCCGTCGACGATCTCGACGGGTGCGGTGAGCGCCGGCCCGGTGGGCGCGGCGGCGGTCGGGTCGCCGGGGGCTCGGAACGGCAACCCCAGGTGGGCGGCGAGGTCGCGGGCCACACCCTCGTGGCCCCAGCACTCGGGCCGGTTGCGCGTGAGGTCGAGCTCGAACACGACGTCACGGGTCACGCCGAGCGCCTCGAACACCGGTGCGCCGACCGTGAGGTCGTCGGGCAGCAGGTAGATGCCGGCCCCACGGTCGCGCTCGGCATCCTCGGACAGGCCGAGCTCGTCGGGCGAGCACAGCATCCCGTTCGACCACTCGCCCCGCATCTTGGACCGCTGGATGTCGCGGCCGTCGGGCATGACGGTGCCGATGGTGGCCAACGGCACCAGGTCACCGGCCTGCATGTTGAACGCGCCGCAACAGATCTGGAGCCGCTCACCGTCGCCGACGTCGACGAAGACGATGCCGATGCGATCCGCGTTCGGGTGCTTGGCCCGCTCGAGGACGCGAGCGACGATGACGCCCGGAATGGGCGTGCCCACCTCGGTGATCGACTCGACCGCCATGCCCAGCTGGCTGAGCTGCGCCGCCACCGCCTGGGCGTCGGCGCCGAAGGGGGCGAAGTCGTTGAGCCACGACAGCAGGACGTTCATCAGAACTGCTCCAGCACTCGGAGGTCGTTGGCGAACAGCTCGCGCAGGTCGTCGACGCCGTTGAACTCCTTGGCCATCCGGTCGATGCCGAAGCCGAACGCGAACCCGGTGTACTCCTCGGGGTCGATGCCCCCGGCCCGCAGGACGTTCGGGTGGACCATGCCGCACCCGCCGAGCTCGAGCCACGAGCCGTCGGGCCGCTGGATGTCGAACTCGGCCGACGGCTCGGTGAAGGGGAAGTAGCTGGGCCGCAGGCGCGAGTTGAAGCCGGGACCGAAGAACGCCTCGGTGAACGCCTGGATGGTTCCGGCCAGGTGGGCGAACGTGATGCCCTTGTCGACGACCAGACCCTCGATCTGGTGGAAGACCGGCATGTGGGTGGCGTCGGGCGTGTCGCGCCGGAAGACGCGACCCGGGCACACGACGTAGAGCGGCGGCTTCAGGGTCTGCATGGCGCGGATCTGCACCGGCGACGTGTGGGTGCGCAGCACCGTCGACCCGGGCGGACCGTGGTCCACGAACAACGTGTCGAACTCGCTGCGGGCCGGGTGGCCCGGGCCCATGTTGAGCGCCTCGAAGTTGTAGAAGTCGGTCTCGACCTCGGGACCCTCGACGATGCGGAAGCCGAGGCCGATGAACACGTCCTCGAGCCGCTGCCACGCCTGCGTCACCGGGTGCAGATGACCCCGGCCGGGCCGCGGCGTCACCTCGGTGAGGTCGAGGCGCTCCGCCTCGAACTGGATGCGCCGGGCGGCCCCGATGCCCCGGCTCGCCCCGGTCACGAGCATCACGTCGG
>JANPGL010000026.1:0-9666 GCA_031423915.1 Actinomycetes bacterium
CCGTCTCCTCGGCGGAGAGGCCGGCCACCACACGCAGGTCGAGCACCTCGCGGTCGTCGTCCGACAACCGGGTGTACGCCTCTCGCATGGCTGCCGCCTCCTCGTCGTTCTCCAGGCCCTCGGCGACGTCGTCGACCGGTAGGGGTGCCGGCTCTCGCCGGCGGTCGTTGCGTGCGTTGCGTCGGTGGGTGTCGGCCACCACGTTCCTGCAGATCCCGAAAAGCCACGGGTCGAAGCCGCCACCACTGCTCACATCGAGCCGTCCGATGGCGGCGACCGCCCGGGCCATCGTCTCGGCGACGATGTCGGCGGCGAGGCTCCGGTCGGCCCGTCGCGCCGCGTAGGCCAGGAGCCGGGGGTAGACCGCCACGTACAGGGCCTCCCAGGCATCGGGGTCCTGGCTCCGGGCCCGTTCGACCAGGGCGGCCCGGTCGCTGTCGGCGGTCATCACGTCCAACTCTGGCATCCCGGCTCGCATCGCTCACCTTCGACGGGCCGGGCGGGGCGAATCACCCGGCCCGTCGAATGGGACCTTCAGCCGTGGTTGCTGCCGTCGTCGCCGCCGCCGTGACCCGAGCTGCCGCCACGGCCCGACGAGCCGCGGTTGTCGACGCCGCTGGTCGCAGTCGTGCTGTCCGAGGAGCCGTGGCGGACCTCGGTGCTCGTCGCCGTGGTGTCGTCGCCGTCACGGTGGCCGCTGCGATCCTCGACGCTCGTCGAGGTGTTGTCGTCATCCGAGTCGTGGTCGCGGTCCTCGACGCTCGTCGACGTGTGGTCGTCGTCCGAGTCGCCGGCGGCCCGCAGGCCACCCTTGTCGTCGCCGGCGTCGTGACCGGCCGGGTCGTCGCTGGCGGGCACCGAGGCGCCCGGGTTGGTGGCCGACGGCGTGCTCGGGCTCGTGGTGCCGGCCGAGGTGGGGGTGGCCGACGTGGGCGTGGTCGCTCCGGTCGACGTGACCGTGCGGTCCTCGACCGACGTGGGGATCGTCGGCGTGGCGGCGGCGCTGCCGGCCGGCGTGCTCACGACGGTGGTCGTGGCGTCGTTCTTGAAGGTCGGGAAGGACCCGTTGCGGGCGTAGACGATCGTGCTCAGGCTCAGCGCGCCGACGCAGGAACCGACGGTGGCGATGAGGATCTTGCGGGTACGTGCGTTCATGGTGGTGGGGTGCCTTTCGGGGTGGTGCCCGTGCTCTGACCGGTACATCGCCGCCCGGCCCCGCGCGTCACACCCGGAAAGTGTGACGTGTGTCACTCACCGGGGGGCGGGCGTCCCAGGACCCCGTGCGGGTCGAAGCGCGCCTTCAGCGCGGCGAACGTGGCCGCGGTCACCGGGTCGGTGTAACGCAGCGCCCAACGGGCGTTGGTGGGCCCCAGGCCGTGCTCGGCCGAGAAGCTGCCGCCCAGCGCCTCGACGACGTCGTACACCGCAGTGCGCAGGTCGACGACCTGCTGGGGCGACGGCGCGGCCACGCCGTGGGGGAACAGCACGTTGAGGTGCACGCCGCCGTCGCCCACGTGGCCGAAGTCGCTCAACACGGCGCCCGGCGCCTGGGCCGCCAGCAGCGCCAGCGTGCGGGCCCGCAGCACTCGGTAGCGCGGGCGGCGCACCGACACGTCGAAGGCGACGACGGCGCCGGCCGCGCGGTTCGACTCGGTGATGCGGTGGCGGATGGCCCAGAAGTCGTCGGGCGGGCCGAGCCGGGCGTCGAGCACCTCGGGGCCGTCGAGTCGTGCGGCCAGGACCTCGACGAGCGGGGCGTCCGGGTCGGCCGAAACGAGCTCGACGAGCGCGGCGAACGGCGGCACGTGCTCGAACGGCGAGCGCAGGCCGGTGTGGGCCAGCGTGCGCCGCAACGCCTCGGCCGACACCAGCTCGAAGGCGGCGAGCAGCTCGGGAACGTCGTGCTCCAACCGGACGACCAGCGCCACGGCGGCGTCCTCGTCGGCCAGTGCCACCATGGCTGCGGCGCGCGCCCGCGGCGCGGGGTGCAGCTGAACGGTCACCTCGGTGATCACGCCGAGCTCGCCGCCGGTACCGATGAACGCCTGCTTGAGGTCGAGCCCGGTGTTGTCCTTGCGCAGCCCGCGCCCGAGGCGCACCACGCTGCCCGCCTCGTCGGCCAGCGCCACCTCGATGGCGAGCGTGTTGTGGCGAACGTCGCCGTAGCGCAGCAGGCGCGCGCCGCCGGTGTTGGTGGCCGCCATGCCGCCGAGCGAGGGGTCGGCGCCGAGGTCGATGGGGAGGCACAGGCCGAACGGTGCGGCGGCGTCGTTCAACGCAGACAGGCGCACCCCCGCGCCGACGCGGGCGGTGCGGTCGAGCGGATCGACGTCGAGCACGGCGGTCAGCCGCTCGGTCGACAGCACCACCATGGCGCCCTCGGCGTCGGGCACCGAGGCACCGACCAGGCCCGAGTTGGCGCCCTGGGGCACGAGGCGCATCCCGTGGCGGCGGGCCCAGGCCAGCACCCTGCGCACGCCTTCGACGTCACGTGGGCGGGCCACCGCCAACGCTCGGCCGGCGGCGTGCGAACGGGCATCGATCTCGTAGCGGGCCAGGTCGTCCTCGGGGCGCAGGACCCCGCCGTCGCCGAGCGCGGCCGCCAGCTCGTCGAGCGCGGCGGTCAGGACGGGCTCCCGAACACGATGCCCTGGGCCAGCGGCAGCTCGTTCGAGTAGTTGACCGTGTTCGTGGCGCGGCGCATGTAGGCGCGCCACGCATCGGACCCCGACTCGCGGCCGCCGCCGGTCTCCTTCTCGCCGCCGAACGCGCCGCCGATCTCGGCGCCCGACGGACCGATGTTCACGTTGGCGATGCCGCAGTCGGATCCCTCGACCGACAGGAAGCGCTTGGCCTCGCGCAGGTCGGTGGTGAACACGCACGACGACAGGCCCTGGGGCACGTCGTTGTGCAGCGCCACCGCGTCGGCGAAGGTCTCGTACGTGAGCACGTAGAGGATCGGAGCGAACGTCTCGCGCCGTACGGTGTCGGTCTGGGCGGGCATCTCGACGATGGCGGGCTCGACGTACACCCCCTCGGGGAACTCGTCGGTGAGCACCCGCCGGCCGCCGTGCACGACGCCGCCCGCGGCGCGAGCTTCGTCGAGGGCGCGCTGCCTGGCATGCAGCGCGCCGGGGGCGACTAGTGGGCCGACCACCGTGCCGGGCTGGCGCGGGGCGCCGATCGGTAGCGTGGCGTAGGCCGCGGCGAGCGACGCCAACAGGCGCTCGCGCACCGACGCGTGCACGATGAGACGGCGAAGCGACGTGCAGCGCTGGCCCGCCGTGCCCACGGCGGCGAACGTGATGGCGCGGACCGCCAGTTCGAGATCGGCCGACGGCGCCACGATCATGGCGTTGTTGCCGCCGAGCTCGAGGAGCGTGCGACCGAAGCGGGCGGCCACGACGGGCGCGACCGCCGCACCCATGCGGGTCGAGCCGGTGGCCGACACGAGCGGCACGCGCTCGTCGGCCGCCAGCGCTGCGCCGACGTCGGCCCCGCCGAGCACGACCTGACACAGGTGGGCCGGCGCGTCGGCGCCGAAGCGGGCCGCAGCCCGCTCGAAGAGGCCCCGCACGGCCAGTGCGGTGAGCGGCGTCTTCTCGCTCGGCTTCCACACCACGCTGTCGCCGCACACCAGTGCCAGCGCCGCGTTCCACGCCCACACGGCGACCGGGAAGTTGAACGCCGTGATCACGGCCACGGGGCCCAGCGGGTGCCACGTCTCGCGCATGGCGTGGCCCGGGCGCTCGGAGGCGATGGTGAGCCCGTACAACTGGCGTGAGAGGCCGACCGCGAAATCGCAGATGTCGATCATCTCCTGCACCTCGCCGCGCCCCTCGGCCGTGATCTTGCCGGCCTCCAGCGTGACGAGCGCACCGAGCGGGTCCTTGTGGGTGCGGAGCTCGTCGCCGAGCAGCCGCACCAGCTCGCCGCGCCGGGGTGCGGGCACCACCCGCCAGGCTCGGTGGGCCTCGACGGCGCGGTCGACGGCGTGGTCGACGCCCGGGGCGTCGGTCCATGCCACGGTGCCGAGCGTCGCCCCGTCGACGGGCGATCGCACCGGGCGGTCGCCCGCGGTGAGCGCGCCGGGGTCGAGCCCCATGGCGACGAAGGCGTCGGACGCGGTCGTGATCATGCAGGGCCTCCCGGCCCGCCACGCTAGTGGCTGGGTCGACCCGCGGTCGGCAGCCCACCGCCCGGCCGGGCGCATCACCGTGTGGCGCGACTGCTTCGACCGCGGCACCGCGGCCAGGATCCACGACCCCGCCGCCACCTGACGCCGAGGGTCGCATTGGCCCACGGGCGGTGCCGTCTGGTACGTCTGTCGGACCTACGAACAACCTGGGGGTGACGTGGCTGCCGAGTTCGAACTGACGGACGAGATGCGCGCCGTGATCGGGGTCGAGAGCGATCCGTGGCCGGTCGAGATCACGTCGACCAGCGTGCGGGCGTTCGCCCGCGGCGTCGGCTACACCGATCCGCGCTACTACGAAGGCGACGGCCCGCTTCCGGCGCCGCCGTGCTACCTCGGCACCCCGGTGTGGGTGCCGGGCAAGAGCGACCCGACGTTCTCGGGCCCGCGCAACTCCGGCCCGTCCGTGCGGCACGGCCTGAAGGGGCTGCTCGATGGCGGCACCGAGGTCGTCTACGAGCGGCCGCTCGTCGCCGGCGACAAGCTGTTCATGCGGGGCAAGGTGGCCAACCTCGAGGTCAAGGAATCCAAGGGCCTCGGCAAGATGCTCGTCGTCACGAGCGAGCAGACGTTCACCGAGCAGGCCACGGGAACGGTCGTCATGCGCACCTTCGGCCAAGCCATCTTCTACTGACGGGATCGAGATGCCCAAGTACGCACAGGTCAACGTGGGAGATGCCCTCCCGGTCCTCGACAAGTCGCCCGACCGCGCCCAGCTCGTGCTGTACTGCGCGGGTTCCGGCGACTTCAACCCGCTCCACTGGGATCAGAGCTACGACCAGGCCAAGCAGATCGGCGACAACATCGTCCACGGCCGCATGAAGTGGTCGACGCTCGGCCAGGTCGTGTCCGACTGGGTCGGCGGCGACGGCTGGGTGAAGTCGGTGTCGTGCCAGTACCGCGGCATGGACATGCAGGGCACGGCGTGGAAGGCCACGGGTGTGGTCACCGCCAAGCGCGAAGAGGGCGGCCTGAAGCTCGTCGACGTCGACGTGTGGACCGAGAACGCCGCCGGCCAGAAGACGACGCCGGGCAAGGCCGTCGTCGTCCTCAACGGCTAGGCCACCCCAGGTTCATCCGGGTTCACGCTCGGCGAGGTGCGACGCGGCGAAGTCGAGCAGGTCGTCGTTGCCCTCCAGCAGGTCGCGCCGGCTCGTGCCGTGGATGTTGTCCTCGGGGACGGCGACGCCGATGTCCTCGATGGGGATGCCGGCTGAGGCGCGCACGCGCACGGCGCGGCGCACGGCGACGCGCAGATCGAGACCGCCCGACAGCTGCGGCGGGCACGCCGGGTCGTCGCTGCCGACGCGGGCGTGGATGTCGGCGTCGGTCCACACGTTGGCGCCGCCTGCGCCGGTGGTGGCGCCGGTGCCGACGATCGGGCCGACCTCGTTGTCGACCCAGCCGGCGGCGAACAGGTCGGCCGACGAGTAGCAGAGCGGGTCGACCACCAGCACGGCCGGGAGGGGCGTGTGCCAGCCGTGGCCGTTGGCCTGCGTGTCGGGGTCGGTGATGGGGAACGCCTGGGAGTACACCTCGCCGCTGCCCGCCGCGCCCACGATCGACGACCGCC
Organism: Actinomycetes bacterium; assembly: GCA_031423915.1. Classification (GTDB taxonomy): domain Bacteria; phylum Actinomycetota; class Acidimicrobiia; order Acidimicrobiales; family Ilumatobacteraceae; genus JANMAT01. The sequence goes on from JANPGL010000026.1 coordinate 5,769, forward strand.
AGGCGTGTAGCGCCGGGTCGACGGTGCAGAACGCCTCGGTGAGCGGCGTGGGGGTGAAGGCGAAGCGCACCGGCTCGATGCGGTTCGGGGTGAACAGCTGGAGCAACCGCTCCGCCGCCAGCACCACGCCGCCCGGGTTGCCGCGGATGTCGACCAGCACGCCGCGGCAGCCCTTGGTCTCGAAGGCGCGCAGCAGGCGCTCGCACTCGCGCACCGCCGCCTCGTGGTCGGCCTGGAGGAACGACCACACGCGCAGGTGGCCGACCGAGGTGCGCCCGACCCGCCTCGTGTCGGCCCGGAAGATGGGCAGCGTGCTCGGGATGGTGCCGTCGCGGCGCCGGCCGAACAGCTCGCGTTTGGCGAGCTGCGCCGCCTCACCCCCGGGATCGACCGCCAGGGTCACGGGCGCCATCGCCAGGGCCGCGGTCTGGGTACGGGCGCGGCCGGCGCCCGGCAGGCGGGAGCGCTTGCGCAGCACGCGCCACGGCAGGCGCGTCGTGAGCGAGCTCCGGTCGGGGGTGAGGAACGTGAGGTCGACCCAGTGTTCGTCGGGCGGCTGATGCTCGGCCAGCGGTCGCACGGTGAGGCTCTCCAAGCCCCGGGCGATGCGCGCGGGCTCGTTGGCGCCCCGGGTGCGCGCCGCGTGCCGGGCCACGGCGTCGTCGATGGGCACGCCGTTCCAGTGGGTGACGCGCACCCCGGCCACGAGGTCGGGCGCGTCGACACCTTCGGCCACCTTGGACACCACGTACACCGGCTGGCCGCGGCGCAGGTAGCGCTCGACCAGGATGGGCAGCACCGCCACCGCGCTGCGCAGCGGCTCGGGCGGGCGCACCCCGGTGTGCAGGTCGCGCAGGTCCGTGAACACCGCGTGCACCTCCTCCAAGAACCGGCGGTCGTTCATCAGTTCGGCTCGAGCGCGCAGCACGCTCAGCCGGCCGACCGGGTCGGTGCCGTACCGGGCGCGCTTCTGGCGAAGGTGGGCGTAGCTCCCCTCGAGCACCGCCACGGCGGCGTCGACGAGGTTGATGCGGTCGAACGTCGTGAGGTGCGGGTAGCCGCGCAGGAACGCAGGAAGCGCCGTGCCGCGGCTCACGCCCACATCCCGCGCAGCCCCGACAGCAGGCCCCGGTGGTACGTGTGGTCGTCCACGGCGTCGAACCAGGCGGTGTCGTGGACGAGGCTCTGCAACGCGGGGATCGGCACCGGTAGCGGTGGGTCGTTGCGGCCGGCCGAGCCGGGGGCATCGTCACGGGGGCGCGGCATGTCACCGAACAGGATGAGCGGTGCGTCGGGGTCCGAGACGTCGCCCCCCACGGACGCCAGGGCGAGCGCCAGCTCTCGGGCCGCCGCCGCCGGATCGTGGCGCACGGCCTCGAGCCGGCCCACCACGTCGGTCCACGAGAAGAACTTCGCGGCGTTCTGGGGGCTGCGGATGACGGCCTGGCGAGCGAGGCCGCCCACCGTGATCGGGGTCGTGTTCGTGGCGCCGGTCGCCTTCATCAGGCTGGCCATGCCGTAGCGGGGCTCGCCGCCCACGAGCACCAGGCGCACGTCTCGCTCGGTCGACCGGATCAGGTTGCGGTACGGGTCGGCGGTGCGCCTGCCCATGACGACCACATCGCCCAGCCAGCCCGGCTGCAGGCGCCCGATCTGCGGCCCGGCCACCTGGGCCACCGCGTCGCCCGGGTTCGAGGTGACCATGCGGCACAGCTCCAGGTCGCTGAACACCGGCGCGGTGCCGGCGACCGTGGCCACCGGGGGTTGGCGCCACGCCCCTGGGTCGACGTTGGCGAGCGATGCCACTTTGAGCTCGCCCAGCACGCTCTTGGTGCCCGACGGCGCCCAGTCGGACCCGAGGCACAACCGCAGCCCGGCGGCCTTGGCGGCGACGATGTCGACCGTGCCGCCGTACAGCCACAGGTTCGAGAACGGCGACCACACCAGCGAGGCGTCGGCCGCAGCCAGTGCGGCGAGCTGCGCGGCGGTGAGCGCCGTGCCGTGGATGGCGATGAAGCCCCTGCGCACGACGCCGCCCTCGACGGCGTTGGTCCACTCCTTGACGAGCTTCGGGTCAACCCCCTCGCACAGGTGGTAGATGAACCCGGCGCCCTTGGTGACCATGGCCTGGGCGGTGGGCACCAGGTCGGCCGCCTTGTCGGGCACGATCGTGGTGACGCGGAAGAAGTCCTTCTTCGTCCCGAAGCGCTCGGTGTCGATGTTGCGGGCCAGCGAACCGTCGACCGAGTGGTTCACCTTGCCGTTTCCCTGCACGGTGGTGCAGCCCCCGACGATGGCCTTCATCTCCACGTAGGCGATGAGGCTCGGCGCGCTCACCCAACCGAGGAACGCGCCGGGCTTGGCCACCTCGGGGCCGTAGCTGGCGGCACCGGTCCACTGGTTGTGGTCGAGCCAGGGCGTGGCCGCGCGCACCTTGTCCTTCCAGAGCCCGATTGTGTTGTACGGCAGGTGGTTGTGCAGGTCGACGAGGCCCGGGTAGATCACACCGCCCGTGCGCACCGGTGTGACGCCGGCGAACGCGGCGGGTGCGGGATCGGTGGACGGCTGCACCGTCGCGATGCGTCCGTCGTCGCCGATGTAGACGACACCGTCGGCGAGCACCGTCGCCGCGTCGTCCATCGTCACCACCGTGCCGCGGATCGCCCGCATGTCGTCCCCCTCCGGTCGGCTGTGACGGATCGTACGACGCTGAGGAGGGTGTTCCGGCGCCGCTGATACGGCGGGTGCACTAGGAAGGAAGGGTGAGCGCGCCCGGCCTCGATCATGTCGACGAGTCGTTGCGGCGCGGCCTCGTCGCCCTGACCGCGCCCGCGCCGGCCGAGCGTCGCCACGCCTCGCCGCCCCGCCGCCGCCGGTTGGCGTTGTTGTTCGACGCCCAGGTGGCCAGCCGCCAGCTCGACCTGACGGCGCGACGCCTGCGGGCCGAGGGCGTCGGGTACTACACGATCGGGTCCGCCGGCCACGAGAGCAACGCCGCCGTCGCCGCCGCGCTGAGACCGACCGACCCGGCGTTGCTCCACTACCGGTCGGGTGCCTTCTACCAGGCGCGCGCCGCGCAGGTGACGGGCATCGACGCGGTGGAGGACGTGCTGCTCGGCACGGTGGCGGCGCGCCGCGAGCCGATGGCCGGGGGTCGACACAAGGTGTTCGGACGGGCCGAGCTGGCCATCATCCCGCAGACGTCGACCATCGCCTCGCACCTGCCGCGCGCTGTCGGGCTGGCGCTGTCGCTCGGGCGTGCCCGCAAGCTCGGGGTGACGTCGCCATGGCCCGCCGATGCGCTCGTGGTCACGAGCTTCGGCGACGCCTCGGCGAACCACTCGACCGCCGTCGGGGCGATCAACACCGCCTTGCATTGCGCCTACCAGCGCCTGCCGTTGCCCCTGCTGCTCGTGTGCGAGGACAACGGCATCGGCATCAGCGTGCGGACCCCCGCCGGGTGGATCGCCACGGCCTACGGCAGCCGGCCGGGACTGCGCTACGTGGCGGTCGACGGCGTCGACCCGGCCGCCGTGCTCGACGCGTCCGACGAGTTGGCGGCGTGGGTGCGCGCCGAGCGTCGCCCGGCGTTCCTCCACCTGCGCACCGTCCGGTACGGCGGCCACGCCGGAACCGACGTGGAGTCCGGTTACCGCTCGACCGACGAGATCCGCTCCGACCTGGCTGCCGACCCGGTCCTCGGCACGGCGCGCTGGCTCGTCGAGCACGGCGCGGCCACGGGCCCCGAGCTGCTCGAGCGGTACGACGCGGCCGGGCGGCGCGTCGCCGCGGTGGCGGCTCGGGTTCGCCACGAGCCGCAGCTGCGCGACGCTCCCACCGTGGCCGCGCCGTTGTCGCCGCGCCGGCCGGCCGACGTGGCCGCCGCGGTCGCCGCCGG
>JANPGL010000027.1:0-4205 GCA_031423915.1 Actinomycetes bacterium
GCTGCTCGACGAGCACTCCGGCGGCGCCGGTGCGGCGTCGTTCGCACCCGCAGCCGCATCCCTGCCGGTGGCCCCGGGCAATCATGGCGTGCCCGCGCCGATGGCGGCCACGCTGGTGGAGCTGCGCGTCGCCGTGGGCGACCTGGTGGCCGCCGGCGACGTGATCGCCGCCATGAGCGCCATGAAGATGGAGACGCTGATCCCGACCACGGTGGCCGGCACGGTCATCGCCGTGGCACCCCTGTCGGCGGGCGACGTGGTCGGTGCCGGCCAGGTGATCGCCGTGGTCGAGCCGGGACCTGGCCGCGTGGGAGGCGGCGTCGCCCGGCCGCTCGATCGCGCCGACACCTGGGCGCCGGTCCTCGATGAGGTCGCCGCGCTGCAGGGCCTGGCCCACGAGCGGTTGGCGCCCGGGTCGTCCGACCCGGGCGTGGTGCGCCAGCGCTCGCGCCACAAGCTCACCTGCCGCGAGCGCATCGCGCTGCTGCTCGACGACGGGACGTTCCGCGAAGTCGGCAGCGTGGCCGGCTTCGCCTCGTACGACGACGACGGCGGCGTGGCCGCGTTCACGCCGGCCAACCACGTCGGGGGCTGGGGCAAGGTCGAGGGTCGCCCCACGATCGTGTGCGCCGACGACTTCACCTCGCGCGGGGGCCACGCCGACGGCGCCATCGGGGCCAAGAGCCATCACCTCGACAAGCTGTCGATCGAGCTTCGGGTCCCGTCGGTGCGGTTGCTCGACGGCTCGTCCGGCGGCGGCAGCGTGGCGGCGATGGTGCCCGAGCAGCGCAAAGTGGGCGAGAGCACGGCGAAGGAGTCGTCGGGCGCCATCACCGCCGGGCGACCCCGCGTGTCGGGTGGCAACGGCTCGTTCCTTCCTGGCCACCTCGGTTCGACGATGTACACCGAGCAGCTGTCGACCGTGCCCGTGGTCAACGTGCTGCTGGGCAGCGTGGTCGGCATCGGTGCGGCCAAGGCCGTGCTCGGCCACTTCTCGGTGATGGTGCGCGACATCAGCCAGCTGTTCGTGGCCGGCCCTCCGGTCGTGCGGCACGCCATGGGGTACGAGGTCACCAAGGAGGACCTGGGCGACTGGCGGATCCACTGCCGCAACGGCTCGGTCGACAACCTGGCCGAGACCGAGCAGGAGGCGGTCGCCCAGACCAAGCGGTTCCTGTCGTACCTGCCGGCCAGCGTGCACGAGGCACCGCCCGTGCTGGCGCCCGACCCGACGGACCCCGCCGACCGCCGCGACGACGAGCTGTTCACGCTCGTGCCCCGCAAGCGCACCACCACGTTCGACGTGCGCCGCGCCATCGAGCTCGTCGCCGACCGGGGCTCGTTCTTCGAGCTGGGCGCGCTGTGGGGCACCGATCAGGTGGTCGGCTTCATCCGCATGAACGGTCAGCCGATGGGCGTCATCGCGTCGGACAGTCGGCACCCGAACGGCGGCGCGCTCACGGCCGACGGGTGCGACAAGGTGCGCCGTCATCTGGACGTGTGCGATCTGTTCCACGTACCGGTGCTGAACCTGTGCGACAACCCGGGCTTCGCCGTCGGCATCGAGCACGAGATGGCCGGCACCATCCGCAAGGGCGGCGAGTGGATGGTGGCGTTCGCCCAGATCCGCGTGCCGATGTTCACCGTGATCATGCGCCGCAGCTTCGGCGTGGCCGGCAACAACTGGGCCACGCCTCAGGCCACGCCGTCGGTGCGGGTCGTGTGGCCGTCGGCCGACGTGGGCGGCATCCCGCCGGAGGGCGGCATCGAGGCGGCCTACAAGCGTCAGCTCGCGGAAGCCGAGGACCCCGTGGCGCTTCGCGCCGAGATCGAGGCGCGCATCGAGAGCGCCCGCGGCCCCGTGGGCCCGTTGTCGCGCTTCCAGATGGAAGAGATGATCGACCCGCGCGACACGCGTCGCCTGGTGTGCGAGTGGCTCGAGACCGCCTACCGGCTCGTGGGGCAGGCCGACCGGCTCGGCCCGCGCCCGCTCGGGTTCCGCCCTTAGCGGACGCGGCGGCCGTCGAACGTCGGCTCGCGGCGTTCGAGGAACGCGGCGGCGCCCTCGGGCATGTTGCGGGGGACCAGAACGGCCTGGTGCGCCATCTCGGCGGCCAGTTGCTGGTCGAGCGTCTCGGCCATCGCCGCGTCGATGAGACGCCGGCTCTGGACCACGGCCTCGGGCGAGCTGCGGGCCAGCCGCTCGGCCACCGACGCCACCTCGGCGTCGAGCCGGTCGTCGTCGACCACCGACCAGATCAGTCCCCAGTCGGCGGCCAGCTCGGCGCTGATGCGGTCGCCGAGGAGCGTCAGGCCCAGCGCACGCGCCCGACCGGCCCGTCGGGCCAGGTGCCAGGTGACACCGAGGTCCGGCACGATGCCGAGCCGCGGACCGAACGTGCACACGAGCGACGCGGAGCGCGCCGCGATGGAGATGTCGCACGCCAGTGCCAGGCCCACGCCGCCGCCGGCGGCCACGCCGTTGAGGCGGGCGATCGTGGGCACCGACAGGTCGCCGAGCGCCCGCATCGCCGGCACGAACGCGTCCTCGGCGAAGTCCTGAGGCGGCGCCGGCTCCGACTCGGTGGGCGGAACCTGGCGCAGGTCGGCGCCCGAGCAGAAGCCTCGGCCCTCACCCGTGAGGATCGCTACGCGGACCGACGCGTCGGCCTCGACGCGCGCCAGCGCAGTCGACAGGTCGCGCATCACGTCGCTCGTGAGCGCGTTCAGCGTCGAGGGGCGATCGAGGGTGATGGTGGCCACGCCGTCGGCGGCCTCGTAGCGAACGGTCGTCATGGACGGACCCTACGCCGCACCGCGGGCGGGGCCGTCACGGCGACGCCCGGGCGAGGGGGTACGGTCGACGCCGTGGACCGTCCGCTCTCCGACCTGGTGGTGCTCGATCTCACGCGGGCGCTGTCGGGCCCGGTGGCGGCGAGGTTGCTCGCCGACCTCGGTGCGGACGTGATCAAGGTGGAGCCGCCCGACGGCGACCTGACGCGCACGATCCTGCCGCGCCTCGACGGCATGGCGGTGTACTACGTGCAGTACAACGCCGGGAAGCGCTGCGTCTCGATGGACCTGACGAAGCCAGAGGCCCGCCAGCTCCTGCTCCGCATGGTGGAACGCGTCGACGTGGTGCTCGAGAACTTCCGGCCCGACGTGATGGCCCGCCTCGGACTGACGTACGACGTGCTCGCCGCCCGCAACCCGCGCGTGATCCTCGCCTCCATCAGCGGCTGGGGGCACGGCAACGCCCGCTCGCGTCAGGGTGCTTTCGCCAGCGCGGTGCACGCCGAGGCCGGCATCACCGAACTGGTGGCCCGTCGTCGCGGCGAGGCCGAACGGCCGCGCAACGACCCGGTGTCGCACGCCGACGTGTACGGCGGCCTGCAGGCGCTCGTCGGCCTGTTGGCCGCACTCCACCAGCGCGAGCGCACCGGTCGCGGTCAGGCCGTCGAGGTGTCGATGGCCGAGGCGACGCTGACGGCGCACGACCTGGCCAGCGTGGAGCTCAGCGGCGTCGAGCCCGACGTCGGCTTCCGCGGCGGTCAGCACTGGTCGGCCGTCTACCGCCTGCGCACCGGGCGCCACGTGAGCGTGACCATCGACGCCGCCGTCGACGGCGGCTTCGAGCTGCTCGTGAACGCCTCCGGCCGCACCGACTGGCGGGGCGACCCGCGGTTCGCCACCGCCGAGGCGCGCCAGCTCCACCGGTCGGCGCTGGAGGACGAAGTGGCCGGATGGGTGGCCACGTTCGACACCGCGGCGGCGGTCGAGGCGGCCATCGGCCACTCGAACGTGTTGGCCGCCGAGGTGCGCACCGTGCCCGAGCTGGCCGAGACCGACTGGGCCGCCGAGCGCGGCGCGTTCGTTCGGGTCGAGGTCGGCCCCGACACGCACGTCGTGGTGCCCCAGGCTCCGTGGCGGTTCAGCGATGCCGACAGTGGCGTGGTGCCACGGGCCGGCTTCCGTGGCGAGCACAACCGGGAGGTGCTGCGCGACCTGCTCGACCTCGGCGACGACGAGCTCGACCGCCTGGAGGCCGCGGGCGTGCTGTCGTCGCGCGTGCCGGCGTGGCGCACCGCCACGAGCTGACGGTCCGGCCGGGAAAAGGCGCGGGCCGCGCCGGCGCCACGGCGCGAGGCTCGATGGCGGTGGACCCCGAGCCGGCGCGTGCTGTCATCCTGGTCGAAGGCGACAGC
>JANPGL010000028.1:0-15990 GCA_031423915.1 Actinomycetes bacterium
ACCCGCGCCGGCCTGCTGCTCGCTCCGATGATGTTGACGATGACGGCCACGTCGATCATGTCGGGCCGGTTCCTGACCAAGACCGGCCGGTACAAGCCGCTCATCCGTTCGGGCCCGTTCATCATGCTCGCCGGTGGCATCGGGCTCACGCGGCTCGACGTGCACTCGAAGGTGTGGCACGCCACGCCGTGGATGGTCGTGCTCGGCGTGGGTGTTGGGCTGCTGATGCCCCCCTTGTCGGTGGCCATCCAGAACGCCGTGAGCTTCACCGACCTCGGCGTGGCGACGTCGGCCAACACGTTCTTCCGGACCCTCGGCCAGACGTTCGGCGTGGCCGCGCTCGGCGCCGTGCTCTTCGCCACCATGCGCAGCGCCATCCTCGAGCGGCTCCCCGGTTCCAACGCACCCGACATGCGTCGGCTGGTCGGCAGTCCCAAGGCCATCCGCGCGCTGCCGCCCGAGCAACGCGATGCCGTCATCCACGCCGTCGCCGACGGCATCCACCGCGTCTACCTGGTGAACATCCCGCTCGCCATCATCGTGGTCGGACTGGGCTGGATGATGCAGGAGCGGGCGCTGCGCACCGTGTCGGGCATGGACGAGGCCCGCGCCGTGGCGGTGGCCCTGGACTGAGCGCGCCCGTTCAGGCGTTGCGCTTGAGGAGCCGGCGACCCTGCATGGTGACCTCGATCTCCGAGAACCAGGGGCCGGGGGTGCGCGAACCCTTGCTGCCCCAGATGAGCGACCGCTCCTTGGCCACCTTGAGGCAGTCACCCACGCGGGCCAGATCCCAGCCGAGGGCTTTGGCCAGGAGCTCGTTGTCGAGTGGCTCACCCTTCTCGTCGGCAGCGAGCAGGACGGCGAGGGCGGCGGCCAGCTGGACCTCTTCGGCGGTCTGGGTGTCGTCCATGTGGTCCTGCTCCTGTCGGTGGGTGGCCTGGCGGGCACGGCGGCCCGTGCCGACGACCCATGCGGCCAGAACGTCGTGGCGGCTGCCAACGGCGGGAGCGCGATCCGCACGAACAGTGGGCAGCGACACGGTCTGGTACGTGTGCGGCGCAATCCAATTCGGGTCGCGCGCCGCCACCGTAGCCCACCGACCCCCCGAATCCCGGGCATCCCGTCCGACCGGGCGGGCCGCATCCGCCAGACTGCGTCCGTGAGCGAACGCCCGCCGATCCCCGCCACCGTGCTGGGCGGGTACCTGGGCGCCGGGAAGACCACGCTCCTGAACCGCCTGCTGGCCGATCCCGGCGGCCGCCGCATCGGCGTCCTCGTCAACGATCTCGGCGCCGTCAGCATCGACGCCGCTCTCGTGCGTGACGCCACGGACGACCTCGTGACCCTGGCCAACGGGTGCGTCTGCTGCACGCTCAGCGACGGGTTCGCCGCTGCGCTCGACCCGCTGCGCTCCCTCCCGCTCGACGCCGTCGTCGTCGAGTGCAGCGGCGTGGCCGATCCCGCCGCAGTGGCGGCGCACCTGCAGACACCGGGCTTCGCGCTCCACGGCATCGTCGTCCTCGCCGATGCCGAAACGCTGATCACCCGGCTCGCCGATCGCTACGTGGGCGCCACCGTCGCTCGGCAGCTGAGCGCCGCGGATCTCGTCGTGCTCAACAAGGTCGACCTCGTGGCCGATACGGCGTCGGCGCTCGCCGCCATCGAGCGCGTGGCGCCCCACGTGCCGGTGCTCGCCACGGCCGACGCGGCGGTGGCCTCCGAGATCGTCCTCGGCGCGCGCCACGTGGCCGGCAGCGAGGGTACGTGGGTTCCGCCCGAGCATCCGACCAGCACGACCGCGTGGACCGAGCCGCTCAGCCGCGCCACGCTCGACGCGGTCCTCGACTCGCTGGCTACCGACGTGGTCCGGGCCAAGGGCGTGATCGACCTGACCGACCAGCCCGAGCGGCGCACCGTGGTCCAGATCGTCGGCCGCCGGCGCGAGCTCCGCCCGGGTCCGGCCTGGGCGCACGGAGAGCGACGGGTCAGCACGCTCGTCGTGATCCGGGCGCCGACGCAACCGTCGGGGTGAGCGGGTCGCGGCGCGTACCATCGCCCGCTCATGGGTCTCGACACGCCGATCACCATCTACCCCGCGCGGGTGGTCCGCACCGTCAACCGGTCGAACCCGGTGGCCGAGGCGGTAGCCGTCAGCGACGGCCGCGTCGTCGCCGTCGGCGCGGTCGACGAGCTGCGTCGCTGGGGCGTCGCCACGATCGACGACCGCTTCGCCGACCAGGTGATCGTTCCCGGCTTCGTCGAGGCCCACGCCCACGCCATGGAGGGCGCGCTCTGGCGCCACGTGTACGTCGGCTTCCGCGACCGGAGCGGTCCCGACGGCCGCCGGTGGCCCGGGTGCCGCACCATCGAGGCCGTGATCGATCGGTTGCGCGACGCCGCAGCCGACGGGCCGGGCCGACGCGAGCCCCTGGTGGCGTGGGGGCTCGACCCCATCTACTTCGCCGGCGACCGGCTCCTCGGCACGCACCTCGACCGGGTCTCGACCGACCGTCCTGTGTTCGTCATGCACGCCAGCGCCCACCTGGCCACCGCGAACGGCGCAATGCTGCGCGCCAGCGGCATCGACGCGTCGACGTCGACCCCCGGCGTCGACAAGGGCGCGGACGGCGAACCCACGGGCGAGCTGCAGGAACCGGCGGCGATGGGCCTGGCGCGCGGCGGCATGGCCGCGCTCTTCGCCGGCATCGGCACCGACGACGCGTTGCGGGCCATGGCCTCGCTCGCCCGTCGGGCCGGTGTGACCACGATGACCGACCTCGGTGGTCTCCCCCTCGCCGACGACGCGGCGATCGATCGGCTCCTGGCGGTCACGGCCGACGACGCGTTCGGGGTACGGCTGGTGCCCTTCCTCGCCACCATCGGCGGACCACCGATGAGTCCCGAAGCCGCGGCGGCGCGCTCGGTCGAGCTGAAGGCACGCGGCACCGACACGTGCCTGCTCGGCCGGCGCAAGCTCGTGCTCGACGGATCGATCCAGGGATGGACCGCGCAGGTGTCGTGGCCCGGCTACCTGACGCGCACCCATCAGGGCCAGTGGCTGATCCCGCCGGAGCACGTCATGGCCGAGGTGGCCGAGCACCAGCGGGTCGGCATCCAGGTCCACGCCCACTGCAACGGTGACCTCGCCACCGAGCTGTTCCTCGACGCGGTGGAGGCGGCGACGATCGCCCACCCCCGCCCGGACCTGCGCCACACCGTGACCCACTGCCAGCTGACCACGCCCGCCCAGTACCGGCGCATGGCAACGCTCGGCGTGGGCGCCAACGTGTTCTCGAACCACCTCGTCACGTGGGGCGACCAGCACCGGGACCAGACCGTCGGCCCCGAGCGAGCCCGGGGGATGAACGCCGCCGCCACGGCGCTGCGACACGGCGTGGCGCTCAGCCTGCACAGCGACGCACCGGTCACGCCGCTCGGTGGCGTGCAGCTGATGTGGTGCGCCGTCAACCGGCTGACCGACTCGGGCCATGTGCTCGGCGACCACGAGCGCATCTCGGCCGCTGACGCGCTGGAGGCGGTGACCATCGGGGGCGCCTACCTGTTGAAGCTCGACCACCTCGTGGGCAGCCTCGAGGCGGGCAAGCTCGCCGACTTCGCCGTCCTGTCCGACGATCCGTTGGACGTGGGGCCGGGCGCCATCCGCGACATCGAGGTCGTCGCCTCGTGTCGCGGTGGCGTCGTGACGGTGAGCTGAGCGGCGTCAGCTGCGGATCTTGCGGTCCATCTGCTCGTGGTAGTGGGCGATCTTGCACTCGCGGGCGTTGAGCACGTGCTGGGTGTAGGCCCGGCTCTGCTTGGTCCGCTCGAGCTGGTCGTAGATGGCGATGTCCTCGCCCACGACGCGCTTGAGACCCGCCCAGTGCTTCATCGTCCGCTCGTAGTACTCGGCGTAGACCGGATCGGCGTGATCACCCTTGTAGATGATCTCCCAGCAGTAGAACTTCGTGCGGTCGACCGCCACGGGGATCGGATGGAACACCTGGATGTGCTCGGGGTTGCAGTTGAAGACCGTGTTGGGGAACACCACGTAATGGCAGATGGCGTACTGGTGGTGATCCCAGTCCGCCTCCAGCTGGTCCATCGTCTGATGGCGAGGGACGAAGCACATGTAGTTGTCGCCGAGGATGTGGAACGACGACTCGCGGGCCGCTCGGGCCCACTCGCCACCGGTGCCGTGCAGCGCCGGCGCGTGGTAGATCTCGTTGAAGCCGTCCACGATGGCCTTGTACGAGACGGGAACGTCCCACTCGACCACCTCGTGCAGGACCATGTCCTCCATGTTGAAGCGCCCGAGGTCCGCCAGGATCTCGGGGCCGATCGACTCGTGCAGCCCCGGCGCGGCGTCGCCGGCCAGGTTGATCCACACCCAGCCGCCCCACGTGTCGACGGCGACCTTCGGCGCCCGCAGGCCGTCGAGGTGGGCGGGGTCGAAGTCCTCGCGCTCGGGCACGCCGACGACCTTGCCCGTCGTGTCGTACGACCAGTTGTGATACGGGCACGTGAAGCGACGGGCGCCGCAGCCGGTGCGCTCGTGCACGATGGCCGGGCCGCGGTGCATGCACACGTTGAAGAACGCGGCCAGGCTCCCGTCGGGCTGGCGGGCGATCACCACGACCTCGCCGTGGCCCTCGTAGGTGAACCAGTCGCCGGGCTCCGCGATCTGCTCGACCCGGCAGGCCAGCAACCAGTGGGTGGCCAGCACCCGGTCGCGCTCGAGCTCGTAGCGGTGCGGATCGAGGTACACGTCCGCACTCATCAGGCTGGGCCCGTAGTCGGGCACGCGCTTCACCGCGGGACCGAGTCGGACGGGCACGTCGCCCCGGGTCGGGATGTGGACCACGGCATTCCCCTTCTCAACGGCGGGCTGGACAGCCTCCGACCGTTACGTAACATACGTTACACAACGCTGGGGACGACGCGCAACGAGCCGGCGCTTGCCAGCGCGCCGGACGGGCGGAAGACTCGCGGCGTATGAGTCGCGGCCCTGGGGGCCTGCGCCGACGACATGGGGGAATCAGATGCGCTTCGGCATCTTCATGGCACCGTTCCACAGCCCGGCCGGGCAGGACCCGATCTACGCGCTCCAGCGCGATCTCGAGATCGTCCAGCACCTCGACCGGCTCGGGTTCGACGAGGCCTGGATCGGTGAGCACCACTCGGCCGGCACCGAGATCATCCCCGACCCGATGATCTTCATCGCCCACTGCGCACCGCAGACCCGACACATCAAGCTCGGCACCGGCGTCCTGTCGCTGCCGTACCACAACCCCCTCCTGACGGCCGACCGCGCCATCTTCTGCGACCAGCTGCTGCGCGGCCGCTTCATGCTCGGCCTCGGGCCCGGCGCCCTGCCCGGTGACGCCGCCATGCTCGGGATCTCGATCGAGGAGCAGCGCGGCGCGCTCGAAGAGGACATGGAGCCGCTGATGGCGCTCCTGCGCGGTGAGACCGTCACGAAGCAGACCTCCCGCTACAACCTGGTGAACGCCAAGTCGCAGTACCGCCCGTACAGCGACTTCGACATCGCCGTGGCCGCCATCGCCTCGCCCACCGGCCCGCGCATCGCCGGCAAGCACGGCATCGGCCTGCTGTCCATCGGCGCCACCGCCCAGGGTGGGTTCGACGCGCTCGCCTACCACTGGGACGTCGTCGAGGGTCGGGCCGCCGAGTACGGCCAGCGCGCCGACCGCAACCAGTGGCGCCTCGTCGGCCCCATGCATCTGGCCGAGACCCGCGAGCAGGCCATCGAGGACGTGAAGTACGGGCTGAACGACTGGGCCCACTACACCCAGAAGATCCTCGCCGTGCCCCACTTCCGCGCCGCCGGCGAGACGCTCGAGGAGCGCATCGCCTGGGTGAACGAGTCGGGCCTCGGCGTCATCGGCACGCCCGACGATGCCATCGCCCAGATCGAACGGCTCGACAAGCAGTCGAACGGCGGCTTCGGCGCCTACCTGCTTATGGCCCACGAGTGGGCCAACCACGCCGCCACGCTCAAGCACTACGAGCTGTTCGCCAAGTACGTGAAGCCTCGGTTCCAGGGCCTGGCCGCCGGGCCGCTCCAGGCCGAGGAGCGCGCCATCGGCGAGTGGGAGTCGCTCGGCGACCGCGTCGAGCGCGCCGTGGCCGCCGCCACCGAACGCCACTTCGGCGCCGCCAACGTCTGACCGGGGGACCTCCTGACCGGGCGATCTAGGGTCCACGGACCGAACCCGGCCCGACGTCCGGGGGCGACGGAGCGCTCGTGAACGCTGTGATCTTCTCCCTGCTGTCCGGCCTGGGCATCGGCGCGCTCTACGCCATGCTCGGCTCGGGGCTCGTGATCGTCTATCGCGGATCGGGCGTCATCAACTTCGCCCACGGCGCGTTCGCCATGTACGGCGTGTTCACGTTCGACGAAGCCCGCCGAACGGGGCACGTGCACCTGCCGTGGGTCGACCTCCTCCCGACGCGCCGGTTGAACCTGCCGGTCGAGCTCACCCTCTCCTCACGCGCGCTGTCCACACCGGTCGCCTTCGTCGTGGCCCTACTGATGGCTGCGCTCGTCGGGCTCATCGCCCACGTCGTCGTCTTCCGGCCGCTCCGAGACACGGCCGCCCTCGGCAAGGTCGTCGCCTCGGTGGGCGTGATGCTGTACCTGCAGGGCGTCGCGCAGCTGAACTTCGGCAGCGGACGCCTGCGGGCGCACGACGTCCTGCCGAGGGGCGAGCTCCGCAACGTGCTGGGACTCGGCCGGGAGCTCCCGGCGTCGACGCTGTACCTCGGTGCCATCGCACTGGCCATCGGGGGCGCGCTGTGGGTCCTGTTCCGGTTCACCCGCTTCGGTCTGGCGACGCGAGCAGCCGCCGGCAGCGAGAAGGGCGCCGTCCTGCTCGGCTACTCGCCGCAGCTGCTGGCCGCCCTGAACTGGGTCCTGGCGTCGGCGCTGGCTGCGGCGGCGGCGATCCTCCTCGGATCGATGCGCGAGGTCGGCGCCCTGCAGAACGGCACGCTCTCGCCGACCGCGCTCAGCGGGCTGGTGGTGGCCGCGCTCGGCGCCGCACTGCTCGGCGCCATGCGCTCGATCATGGTCGCCACCATCGGCGGGCTGGCGCTCGGCGCCGCGCAATCGCTGCTCGGGTACGAGTCCGCGCAGACGTGGTTCCCGGCGTTCCTGCGCAGCGGCGTGCGTGAGATCGTGCCGCTCGTCGTGATCGTCGCCGCGCTCTCGCTGCGAGGCACGAGCCTGCCTCAGCGGGGAGCACTGGAGGAGAAGCCCCTCGCGCTGTCGCCGCGACCGGTGCGCGTCGTTCCGCACATCGGCATCTGGTCCGTCGTCGTCGTGGTGGCGGCCTTCGCGTTCGAGGGCAGCGGTTCGCGAGCAGTGTTCGCCTTCGGGCTGTCGACGTCGCTGATCGTGGCGCTGATCATGCTCTCGATGGTCGTGGTGACCGGGTACGTCGGCCAGATCTCGTTGATGCAGATGTCGTTCGCCGGCGTCGCCGCGCTCTTCGTGGCCAGGATGTTGGCCGACGGTACGGTGCGCCCATCGAGCCCGTACCGGATCGACGGCCCGGGCCTGCCCTGGGCGGTGGCCACGGTGATCGCCGTGGTGGTGGCGATCATCGTCGGCGTGGTCGTCGGCCTACCGGCGGTGCGCATCCGGGGGGTGCAGCTGGCGATCGTGACGTTCGCGGTGGCCGTCCTGCTCCAACCTCTCTACTTCGAGAACCGCGTGCTCAGCGGCGTCGGGGCCGACGGCCTGCAGCCGGTGCGCGGCCCTCGCGTGTTCGGGGTCGAGTTCGCGGCGCGGGGCGAACGCGGCCTCATCGACCGGCCGGCGTTCACGATCCTGGCGCTGGTCGCACTGGTGGTGTGCGCACTGGCCGTGTCGAACCTGCGCCGCAACGGCACGGGCCGCCGCTTCCTGGCCGTGCGGGCGAACGAGCGGGCCGCGGCCTCGGCGGGCATCGACGTGCCGCGCACCAAGCTGCTGGCCTTCGCCCTCGGATCGGGCATCGCCGGGCTCGGCGGCGTGCTGCTCGGCGTCCAGCAGAGCGACGTCTCGGCCGCCAGCTTCACCAGCCAGTCGAGCCTGAAGCTTCTCGCCTTCGCCTATCTCGGTGGCATCACATCGGTGAACGGGGCGATCGTGGGCGGCGTGCTGGCACCGTCGGCACTCTTCGCGATCACCAGCGACTACTTCCTGGGCGGCACGAGCATCGACCGCTACATCACGGTCATCGGCGGCGCCGCACTGGTGCTGATGACCATTGTGAGCCCCGACGGCATCGCCCCCGCGCTCCAGCGCCAGGGCCATCGGCTCGGCCGTTGGCTGGTGTACGCCCGCGCCGAGCAGTGGCGGGGTGCCCTCGCCCGGCTGGGCCCGACCCTGGCGGCCGGGCTGTTCGTCGGCTACGCGATCTGGCCGGCGAACGACAGCCGCAAGAGCGTCGTCTGGATGCCGCTGCTGGGCGCGGCGATCGCGCTCGGGGTGCGGGCCGCCGTGCTCCGCCTCGCCCGACGATGGCGGCGTTCCACGCCGGAGGCGCCGGCGACGGCACCGGGGTAGCGCGGCGGCGCGAGCGGTACCGTCCGATCGACGGACCGTCGTCGTCGACCTCGCCATCGAACCGGTCGGTGGGCAGCTGGTTGAATGTGCCCGGTGAGCGCACCGACCATCGCCGCGCCCGAGGTGGTGCGTCACTCCCGGGCGATCGCCTTCTGCGCCGCCGGATCTCTTCTCGCGCTGGCCGCGGTGGCGTTCGTGGCAGGACGGGATGATCCGGCCGGGTGGGAGATCCGGTTGTTCCGGTCGATCAACCACCTGCCGGGCACCCTGTCGGCGCCCCTGACCGGTGCGATGCAGTTCGGCGCACTGGCGTCGGTGGCGGTCGCCGGCGGAGCGGCCGCCTTCGTACGACGGCGCCGCCTCGCCCGCGCCGTCGTCGTCGTCGGCGGTGCCAGTTGGATCCTGGCCAGAGTGTTGAACGCGGTCATCGGCCGACCGCAACCCGACGAGGTCCTCGACCAGATCGTCGTACGTGGGCGGGTCGTCGCATCGTCGTTCCCGTCGACGCATTGCGCCGTCGCGGCTGCGCTCGCCGTGGTCGCGGCGCCGTACCTCGGACGCGTCGGTCGCCGCCTGAGCGTCCTCGTCGCCGTCGCAGTGGCGATCTCTCGCGTGTACGTCGGCGCGCAGTTTCCCCTCGACGCCGTGGGCGGGCTCCTCGTGGGTACGACCGTTTCGCTCGTCTACTCCTACCTGGCCGGCGGACCGGCCCGGCGCCTGTCCGCTGCGCAGATCGATTCGGTGTTGGCCTCGCGATCGATCGTCGTCGACCACCTGCAACCATGCCCGGGGGCTACGACGTTCTCCAGGTTCGTCGCGCGCACCGACGCCGGGCCCGTTCTCGTCGTCGCCATGGGCCTCCACGAGCCCGGCCGCAGTTGGACGTCGCTGGGTTGGAAGTACCTGGCCTTCCGCGACACCGTCGGGCTCGGACCCTTGCGCTCGCCGCGAGAGCTGAACGAACACGCAGCCCTCATGAGCGTGCTGGCCGAACGCAGCGGAGCACGCACGGCACGGCTCCAGTTCACCGGAGACCTCGGACCCGAACACAGCCTCAACGTCTATCGGCTGCCCGAGCGAGCGCAGATCGGAACCTTCCCGACGGATCCAGCGGGCGACAGCTTCCTGCTCGCCGTCTGGCACGAGGTGCATCGGCTCCACCGCGCGGGAATGGTGCTCGCCCTGACGGGCCCCGACGACATCGCGATCGACGATGAGGACCGCCCGTGCCTCGTCAACCTGGCCGAGGCGCGGCTCACGACCGAGCGAGATGACCACGCGCGTGACATCGCACGCACCTTCGCCGTGCTTCTCCCGTTCGCCGAACCCGACCGCATCGCACAGGCCGCCGCCCATGTGCTCGATGGCGACATGCTCGCCGAGGCCGCCAGCCATCTGCACCCCCTCGCCATCCCGACCTCCCTCCGACGGCGACTCGGCGAACGCCAGGACGTGCTTGCCCGCAGTCGACAGGCGATCGCGGCCGCCACGGACACGGTCGAAGCCACGGTGGTCGGCCCCGCACGGACCGCCTTCCGCAACCTAGGGCTCCTCGCCGCAGGTGCGGTCGCCGCCTACCTCCTCCTCGGCCAGGTCGGGCAGGCGAAGCAGACGTTCCGCCTCCTGCGCACGCCGAGCCCCGGCTGGATGGCCGCCACGGCCGCCGCCATGATCTGCACCTACCTCGCCGCTGCGGTCGCGCTCATGGGTTCCACGACCATGAACCTGCGGCCACGACGAACCGTCGCGGTGCAGTTCGCCGCCACCTTCAGCAACCGGCTGGCGCCGGCCGGTCTGGGCGGCATGGCCACCAACGTCCGCTACCTCGAACGGGCCGGCATCGAGCGCCCGGCTGCCCTCGCGGCCATCACCGTGAACACGCTCGCCGGGCTGATCGTGCACGTCGTGGCCATCGCCGTCGTCCTGCCATCGGCCGGGCCGTTGAGCACCGTCGACATCGACCCACCCCGCTACTGGCCTGCGCTCGTCGCGGTGATGGCCGCCATGTCCATCGGCGGCATCATCGTTCTGATCCGGTTCCTACCCGCCCACATGGGAGCCAGAGTGCGCGCCGCTCTGCGCGCACTCGCCGACGTCCTCACCTCGCCGCTACGAGCGTTCGCCCTCTTCGCCGGCTCGGCTGCGATCACCGCAGCGCACGCCGTCGCCCTGTACTGCTCCATGCGCGCCTTCGGCAGTCACACCACCATCACCGATGTCACCGCCGTCTACCTCGGAGCATCGGCGATCGCCGCGACCAGCCCCACCCCGGGCGGCCTCGGAGCGCTCGAAGCCGGACTCGTCGCCGGACTGGCCCATTTCGGCGTACCGGCCAGCATCGCCGTCGTCGGGGTATTGGCCTACCGACTCGTCACCTACTGGCTCCCCGTGCTGCCAGGAGCCCTCGCCTTCCGCTCGCTTCGCGCTCACGGCCACCTGTAAGGAAAATCCCCCTACCCGGTGCGACATGTTCGGGAACGGCGCCGAGTGGGTACCCCCACGTCGGGTTCTCACAGTCATCACACAAGGGGCTCTAACGTTCGTGCCGAACGGTGATCACATCCCTGCGGTTGGTTCGACCTACTTTCGGCCGTCGTGGCTCGTCGCTCCGGCGGTGGCAGGCTCGCTCTGCCTCGTCTCCGTCGCGCTCGGATGGCGCGGCTCGGATCTGCCCGCGCAGCTCTTTCGGGCCGACCTCGTCCGAGTGCACGGGTTCGTGCTCTGGAACAACCTCTGGTACGGCGGCCACGGCACGCTCGACTACGGATTGCTGACCCCGGCATTGGGTGCACTGGCCGGGCCGCTGCTGCTGGCTGCGGTGAGCTGCGTGTTCGGCACGTACCTGTTCGGGCTGCTTCTACGGCGAACGTGGCCCTCCTACTGGCAGTTCGGGACGCTGGCGTTCGCGGGTGCATCAGCGGTGAACGTGATCGTCGGTCGGGTCCCGTTCGCCCTCGGTCTGACCCTCGGCCTCGCCGCCCTCGTGCTGCTGGACGGCGACCGTTTCGCGCTGGCGGCCATGGCCGGTCTGGCCGCGGCGGCGGCGAGCCCGGTGGCAGGGGCCTTCGTCATGCTCGCCGCGGTGGCCTGGGGCGTCGCCCACCGACCACAACGGATCGGCAGCGCGATCGTGGCGGTGGTCACGGCCACGCCCATCGGCCTCGCCACCGTGCTCTATCCGAGCGCCGGCTTCTTCCCACTGCGAGGTGCCGCGGTCGCATGGGACGTCGGGGTGTGCGCGTGCGTGTACGTGCTCGCACGTCTCGACGGGCGGCGCACGCTAGCCATCGCGTCAGGGCTGTACGCCGTGGCGTGCCTCGGTGCGTTCGTCGTGTCGTCGCCCTTGGGTGGCAACGTCAGTCGACTCGGTCAGTTCGTCGCCGCTCCGGTGGTGCTGTCCATCCTGATCGGGCGGCGCAAGCTGGCGGCGGTCGTCCTCGCGGCCCCACTGCTGATCTGGCAATGGGCGCCGGGGGTCGATGCTGCGGTGGCGTCCGGCAACGACCCGTCGACGCAGCGCGCGTACTACCAGCCGCTACTCGACTTCCTGGCCGCTCATCCGGGCCCCGTCTCTCGCGTCGAGGTCCCGCTCACGTTCCGACATTGGGAAACGACCTACGTGGCCGACACGGTCCCGTTGGCCCGAGGCTGGGAACGTCAGATCGACCTCGGGCTCAATCCCGCGTTCTACGACGACACGCTGGACCCGACCGTGTACCACGACTGGCTCGTCGACAACGCCGTGCGCTTCGTCGCGCTTCCCGATGCGCGTCTCGACCGCTCGTCGTTTCGCGAGCGCGACCTGTTGCAGCAGGGGCTTGCGGGCCTCACCGAGGTGGCCAACAGCGGCCACTGGCGAATCTGGCAGGTGAACGACGACAAGGGCCTCGTCGACGGGCCAGGCATCGTGTCGACGCTCGACGCATCGAGCGTCGTCGTCGACGTCGCCCACGCGGGCGATCTATTGGTCCGAGTGCGGTACAGCGCCAGATGGCACCTCGACGGACCGGGCTGCACTCAGCGGAGCCCGGGCGGTTGGACCGAGCTCCACGACGTCCAACCCGGGCAGCTCCTGATGTCGCAGGCGCTTCACGGTTCGGTCTGCCCGGCACCACCGACACCCTGATGTCGCCACGGCGCGGCAGTCCAAGCATCCACGCCCAGGCGGAACGCGAGGGCGAGACACAACCGGTCAGCCGAACGCGACGCAAGACATCCGCCGGTGATCCCCTGGCGGCCACCGCCCTGCCAGGGATCTCGGATCTCTCGATGGTCACTCAGCGGCCGGATTGGATGTACTCGCGTACATCCTGGTTCTCGCGTTCGACCTGTTCGAGTCGATGGCGCACGATGTCACCGATGCTGACGATCCCGATGAGGCGCCCGCCGTGGGTGACGGGGATGTGCCGCACACGCAGTCTGGTCATCAACGACATGACGAGCTCGAGCCCGTCATCGGCCGTGCAGGTGATGGTGTCCCGCGTCATGACCTCCTCGACGCGGCGGTCCAGCACGCCGCCACCATCTCGACCGAGCGCTTGGAGGATGTCACGCTCGGACACGATCCCTTCGACACGAGAGCCATCCCCTGAGACCGGCACTGCCCCGATGCGGTGCTCGTTCAGCAGCGCGACGAGAGCACCGACAGTCGCATCGGGCCCGATCGTCACCACGGCACGGTCTTTGGCGCGCAGGAGCGACTTCACGGGGGCGCCGCGGTTGCCGGCCGGTGTCCGACCGGTCGAGCGGAGCACCTCGGCGACGGTGGCCAGGATCTCGTCCGTCTTGACGACGTGGCTGAAGCCGCACCGGCTGTAGTAGTCGCTGAGCCGTTCGAGATCGAGCTGGTGGGCGGGATCGACACGCATCAACGCCTGTGCGGGTACGCGGCGGGCCAGTTCGTAGAGCAACAGGCGGCCTACACCGCGTTGGCGCTGCCCCGGCGCCACGGCGTGTTCCCAGATCTCGATGACGCCCGATCCGTGCACGGTCGCCACCAGGTAGCCGGCTGGCTGCCGGTCGCTCCACGCCACCAGCACCAGGTCGGTCGGATCGGCCTGCCGATTGCGGAACACGTGCTCGAGCTCGGGTACTGCCGCATCGTGCAGGGCGGCCAGCAGCTCGCTCGCCCGACTCTCGGTTACGAACACTTCGCTCATGGACAGCACCCCCGGGCAATGCCCACGCAACAACGCGTGCCTCCTCGATCGTCGCGCCGGCCCCGTCCATCCGCAAGCACGACGGGCGACCCGCTGCCCCGCTGGGGTTCTTGCGCCCGGGTGTACGATGCAGCCGAGGAACCGGGGGGCTCCCATGGCACACGCACAGTCGTTGTCCGCTCTCGCCGCACCCGCTCAGGCCCTGCTGGGTTCCGATGCCACGGCGCACGTCTGGACGTCGAACCCGGATGGCTCACCGCAGGTCTCCGTCGTCTGGGTGCTCGTGCACGATGACGAGATCTGGTTCGGGTGCGACCACGCCAGCCGGAAGGCACAGAACCTGCGCCGTGATCCGGCGATCCTGCTGTCCATCGAGGACAACGTCCGCAATGCCAACGGTTTCCAACGTCATCTCGTGTTACGGGGCCGCGCCGAACTCCTCGACGGCCCCGATCCGGACCGGATGGATCGCCTCGCCCACAAGTACACCGGCATCGCCCGGCACCCGCTCGCGCTCCGCGATTCAGCGACCGCGGTCATGGTGCGGGTCACCATCGACCGCATCAGCGGTGTCGGCCCCTGGGTTGAACAACCGAGCTGAGGCGCCACGTCGGGGCGGGCTGCCCGAGGCGCAGGTCGAGAATGGCCGGCGCGCCGGGGCGGGTAGCGTGCACGTGGGGGTGCTCGTGAAGGAACCCGATCTCGTGCGTGGTCGCAAGCATCGTGGAGGTTCGGCCGGCGAGCGAACGGGCTCGGATGGCGAGCGGCTGAACCGGTACGCACGCGCCGCGCTGCGCCCGGCGTACCGGTTGCTCACGCCGATCCAGGTCACCAACCCCGAGCGGCTCCCGCTCCAGGGCGGGGCCATCCTGGCTGCGAACCACGTGTCGTTCTACGACACGATCGTGCTGATGTTGTCGGTTCCCCGCCGGACGTTTTTCGTGGGCAAGGCCGAGTACCTCGACTCGTGGAAGACGCGTCGGCTGTTCCCCGCGCTCGGTCTCATCCCGATCGACCGGCAGGCCTCACGATCGGCGATGGCGGCCCTGGAGGTGGCCGCCGACGTGATCCGTCGGGGCCACGTGCTCGGCATCTACCCCGAAGGCACCCGGTCCCGCGACGGACGACTACACCGCGGCCACACCGGCGTCGCCCAGCTCGCTCTGATGACCGGCGCACCGGTCGTCCCGGTCGGTCTCGTCGGCACCGAGCGCATCCAACCGATCGGGGCCGTCGCGCCGCGCCCCTTCCGGCGGGGACACCTCCGCTTCGGCGCGCCGATCGACCCGGCCGACTACGGCGGCACCATGCGTCGACGGCGCCAGCAGCTCACCGTCGACCTGATGGCCGCCATCCAGCAGCTCAGCGGACAAACCACCTCCGACGACTACGCCGGCGACGAGCCACCGCTCATTCGCGGCGGCAGCGAGAGCGTCTACCAGGTGCACCGCATCGAGGCGTTGGGCGCGTCCTGGCACCAGGCGGCCCGTTTCGCCGTCGCCAGGACGTGTCGCGAACACGACGACGCACGAGTCGGTGAGGTACGCGGGCTGCGCTGCCAGCTCGACCCGAGCGGCTCCGTCCGCTTCGTCGCCGACATGACCGTCTCGGTGAAGCTTCGACCAACCCGAGGAGCCCAAGGATGAACGACAGCGTCTACCAAGTGGTCGAGCTCATCGGCTCGAGCGCGGAGTCCTGGGAACTCGCGGCCCAGAACGCCGTGCGCGAAGCCGCCCGCACCCACCACAACCTCCGCGTGGCCGAAGTCGTCGAGATGGACGTCCTCATCGAGGCCGGCACGATCATCGCCTACCGAACCAAGCTCCGCCTCAGCTACAAGACCTCGTAGGGTCGGGTCCCCGATCTCTCCGATCCGCGCTCGTCATTCTGGATCCCGCAAACTGCGAGGCCGGTCCGAGAACATCGTCGCGTCCGCGCCCGAGCACCGTGAGGGCGAAGCTCGTCGACCCAGCGGATCACGAACTCGCCATCGAGAAGCTGGCGGATCGCGCTCCAGATCGTCGGGGGCTCGCGCCCGGTGTCACCTGCTCACCAGTCGCGGTGGTACGCCCTGACCGCGACTCGCTCTACCGGTCGGCGCGCGTCAGATCCTGCTGCGAACGCTCGAGGAGCATGTCGAGCGAACCAGCGACACCGGTGGCCACCCCGGCCGACAGTCGGATGCTGGCGATCCCGGTGGCGACCTGCACCGGGCCGTTGATGGTGCTGCGAAGACGTTGAGCGATGCTCGCCGCGCCC
>JANPGL010000029.1:0-7322 GCA_031423915.1 Actinomycetes bacterium
GAACCGACCACGTCGAGCAGGGCCGGAGGTCACGAGGTCGGCGGCACCCGCCCCCTGCGAGACTGTGGCGTGGATCCCTCGGCCGTCCGCGTCCTCGACGGAGGTCTGTCGACGGCGCTGGCGGCGCGCGGCCACGACCTCGACCACCCCCTGTGGACGGCGCGGCTGCTGCTCGACGAGCCCGAGGCGCTGGTGGCGGCGCACCTCGACTTCCTGAGGGCCGGCGCCTCGGTGGTGACCACCTCGTCGTACCAGGCGAGCCGGGCCGGCCTGGTCTCGTTCGGACTCGGCGCCGTGGCGGCCGACCGGACGCTCGCCGCCACGACCGCGCTGGCCCGCCGGGCCGTCGCCCTGTACGCCGCCGAGGCGCCCGGGCCGAGCCCGCTCGTGGCCGCCTCCGTCGGACCGTACGGCGCCGTCCTGGCCGACGGCTCCGAGTACATCGGCCGTTACCGAATCGGCCTCGACGAGCTCGTGTCCTTCCACGTCGAGCGCCTCGCCGTGCTCGTGGACTCTCGTCCCGACCTGCTGGCCGTCGAGACGCTGCCCGGCGTGGCGGAGGCGACGGCCGTGGCCGAGGCGCTGGCGCGCGTCGCCGCGCGACCCGATCGCGCCCCGCCGCCGCCGTCGTGGGTGACGTTCACCTGCCCGACGTCCACCCACACGGCAGCCGGCGACCGGATCGAGGACGCCGTCGCCGCGGCGCTACGGGTCCCCGGGCTGGCGCTGGTGGGGGTGAACTGCACCGCGCCGTCGCACGTGGGGCCGCTGCTGGCGCGCGTCGGCTCGGTCACCGACGTGCCGCTGGTGGCCTATCCGAACAGCGGCCAGACGTGGGACCCCGACGCCAACCGATGGCTCGGCGAGCCCGATGTGGCCTTCGCCGCGGTCGACGACTGGGTAGCGCTCGGCGCCCGCTGGATCGGGGGCTGCTGCGGCGTCGGCCCGGACGGCATCGCCGCACTGACCCGCCGCCTGCGGCCGGCGCACTAACTGGGGCGTGGAGACCGACCGCCGGTGGACGCCCGCACCAGCAACGGGCTGGGCACCACGAGCGGACGGTCGGGCGCGGGCTGCCCATCGATCCGGCGCAGGAGGTGCTCGACTGCGAGCCGTCCCACCGCGTCGAGGTCCTGGCGCACGGTCGTGAGCGACGGCTCCACCTCGGTGGCCACGGCGGCATCGTCGAAGCCGGCGACGGCCACGTCCTCGGGGACCCGCTTGGCCACCTCGCGCAGCGCCCGTAGGGCGCCCACGGCCATGTGGTCGTTGCCGGCCACGATGGCATCGGGCTCGGCGGGCAGGAGCGACCGGGTGGCGGCGTAGCCCGACGCGATCGAGTAGTCGCCATGGGCCACCAGCGTGTCGTCGAAGGCGAGCCCGTGCCGGCCCACGGCCGAGACGAACGCCGCGTAGCGGTCGGCCGCATCGACGCGCTCGAGGGGACCGGTGATGACGCCGATGCGGCGGCGACCGGTGCTCACGAGGTGGTCGACGAGCGCGGCGGTGCCGCCGGCGTCGTCGACGCCGACCCACAACGCTTCGGTCCGCTTCGGGTGGCGCCCGACGAGGACGACCGCGGCGGCGCCGTCGAGCAGCTCCTCGATCCATGGCTCGCCGAAGCCGACGGCGGTCACGATGATGCCGTCGACGAGGCCGGTCGAGAGCAGGTCGCGCACCGGGCCCTCGGGCCGCACCGTGCCCGCCCACACCATGAGTGCCTGGTCGTGGGCGGCCGCCGCAGTGGCGACGGCGTGCACCATGCGGCCCGAGTACGTGTCGTCGTGGTTCAGCCCGGTCGGCAGGACGAGCCCGAGCACCCCCGACCGGCCCGACGCCAGCGAGCGCGCCGCCCGATTCGGCCGGTACCCGAGCGAGGCGGCCACGGCGCGGATGCGTTCGCGCACGTCGGCGCTGACGCCCTCACGCCCGTTGAGCGCGCGCGACACCGCCGCGGTTGAGACCCCGCTCACCTTGGCCACCTCGTCGAGCGTGACCCGCTCTCCGCTCTCGCTCACCGCGTTCCTCTCGCCGCCGAACCGCCCTCGGGCGCCGCCATCGTGGCGCGCCGGGTTCGGTCCGCTTGCAACGCAAGCGCTTGCAGCGTAGCTTCTCACTCGATTTCGGCGCCGTCGCCGCCGAGCGACGCTCGTCCTCACAAGGTACGCAGCAGCGCCGATCGACCTCCCACGATCTTCGAGCCAACGACTCCCGTGCCCCGATACGCAAGCGCTTCCAGCTCCGCTCCCGCCGTCTTCCCACCGAGCTTCATGTGGGGCGCCGCCACCGCAGCCTTCCAGATCGAGGGTGCGGCCGACGGGCGCGGCGAGAGCACCTGGGACCGTTTCGCCACGCGACCGGGGGCCGTGAGCGACGGCTCGGACGGGCACCGCGCCTGCGATCACCACGGTCGCTGGTTCGACGACGTCGCCCTGATGCGCCGGCTCGGCCTCGGCGCCTACCGTTTCTCGATCTCGTGGCCCCGCGTCGTCCCCGACGGCGACGGCGAGGTGCACCAGCCCGGCCTCGACTTCTACGACCGTCTGGTCGACGGCCTGCTCGACGTCGGCATCGAACCGTGCCCGACGCTCTTCCACTGGGACACCCCCCAGGCGCTCGAGGACCGGGGCGGCTGGGAGATGCGCGCCACCGCCGAGGCGTTCGCCCGCTACGCCGACATCGTCACCAGCCGGCTCGGCGACCGCGTGCACACGTGGTTCACGCTCAACGAGCCGTTCGTCGTGGCCTGGAAGGGCTACACGACCGGCGAGCACGCCCCCGGCCGCGTCGATCCGCGCGCCGGGCTGGCCGCCGCCCACCACCTGCTCCTCGGCCACGGGCTGGCGGTACCGGTCATCCGGGCCAACGTCCGCCGGCCCAAGGTCGGCGTCGTGCTCAACTTCACCCCCGTGCACGCCGGCGGCGACGACCCGGCCAGCCGGCGACGCACCCAGCTCGTCGACGCCATCGAGAACCGGTGGTTCGTGGAGCCCGTGGCCGGCCTGGGCTACCCGGCCGACGCGGCTGCCCAGCGCGGCTGGGATCAGCGGGAGGTCCTCGATGGCGACCTCGACACGATCGCCGCGCCCATCGACGTGCTGGGGGTCAACTACTACAGCCGCCAGGTCTCCGGGCCCGACGGCCCGTTGCATCGCCCGGGCACCCCGGTCACCGAGATGGGCTGGGAGATCTACCCCCGCGGTCTGGCCGACACGTTGCGTTGGTTGCACCGCAGCTACCGCCTCGACGAGTACCTGGTCACCGAGAACGGCGCCGCCATGCCCGACGAGGCCGACGGCGACGGCGAGGTCGACGACGTCGACCGGGTCGAGTACCTGCGCGACCACCTCTACGCGCTCCACGGAGTCATCGACGAGGTGCCCGTGCGCGGCTACTTCGTGTGGAGCCTGCTCGACAACTTCGAGTGGGAGCACGGGTACTCGAGGCGCTTCGGCATCGTCCGCGTCGACTACGACACGCTCGAACGCACACCGAAGGCCTCGGCCCGCTGGTACGCCTGCGTCGCCCGCACCGGACGGGTGGGCTGACGGACCCGGACGACGAGCGGTGACGGGGCAGGTGTTCTGCCGGACCCGACCCGAGCCGCTGGTCGAGCAGGGGTGAGCGGCGCGCTCGACGTGCGCCCTCACCCCTGACCCAACCCCGGACGCGGAACGACCGGCTCCCGGGGCACGGGAAGCCGGTCGTTCACACCCAGGAGCGGGCGGGGGGACCTCGTCAGAGGTCGATCGTCAGGCGGTGGCGGACGCCGGCGCCGCCGACGTGGGGGGCGTCTCACGGTCGCCGTGGTGCATGCCGCCGCCGCCCATGCCCTTCGGGCCCTTGCCGGCCGGCATGGTGCCGTTCACCAGCGCGGTGGCCCGCTCGGTCAGGGTGGCCTTGGCTGCGTCGGCCTGCGCCTTCGTCAGCTTGCCGTCGGTGACGGCCTGGTCGAGCTTGGCGCTCTCGGCCGCCACGGCGGCGGCGATCACCGTGTCGACGGCGACGCCCTTGTCGGCCGCCACCTGAGCGATGGTCTTACCGCCGACGAGCAAGGCCCTCAGACCGGCGGCGTCGGTGCCGAGCGCAGCCGCCACCGCATCGAGGCCGGCGGCACCGCGCATGCCGGGCATCCCGGGCATGCCGCCGGGACCACCGGGACCACCGCGGTGACCACGGTCGGCGGGCTGGGCGGCGAGCAGCGCCTGGACCACGGCGTCGCGCTGCGCGGGGGTGATCGTGCCTGCGTCGACCAGGGCCTGGAGGGTCTTGTTCAGTTCGTCGGTGCGACGCTGGGTACGGTCGGCAGCCGTGGGCGCGGCGGGCGCCGTACCGGCGGCCGGAGCCGTGGTGGTGGTGCTACCCGTCTCCGCCTGGGCGGCGTGGGTGAGGAAAAGTCCGGCGGCGCCGCCGGCGCCGAGGCTGACCGCGAGGGCGGTGGCTGCAAGTCGAGTTCTCATGGGGTGGTTCCTCCGTCGTCCGGCCCGATGCCACCCATCCTGGGGACCGAAGGTAAGACGACGCCCCGAGGGGGTTGTGAAGTCGTTGTGAACGGCCCCCCGGGTGCGCCCGCGCCGACCGCGCCGACGCGGGCCGACGGGTCCGGAGGCGCCAGGGGAGCGGCCTCGGCCGGGCGCAGCGGCAATCGGACGACGAACGTGGCGCCGCCACCCGGGGTGTCCTCCACCCAGACCCGACCCCGGTGCGCCTCCACCAGCGCTTTCACGATGGCCAGGCCGAGGCCGCTGCCGCCGCTGGTTCGGGCCCGCGAGGGGTCGAGTCGGGCGAAGCGCTCGAACACCGTGTCGACCTTGTCGGGCGGGATGCCGGGCCCGCGGTCGCTCACCCGGATGACGGCCTGGTCGGCGAGACGCGTCACCTCCACGCGCACCGGCGTGCCGCGCGGCGTGTGGGAGCGGACGTTGGCCAGCAGGTTGGTGAGCACCTGGCGCAGGCGTGCCTCGTCGGCCACCACCTCGAGCGACTCGGTGGACGCCAGCTCGACGGGCCGGTCGGGCTCCACGGCCTGCAGGTCGTGGACGGCGTCGGCGGCCAGGCGCGTCAGGTCGACGGGCGCCAACCGCAGGGGCGGCTCCTCGTCGAGCTTGGCCAGCAGCAGCAGGTCCTCGACCAGGCCGGTCATGCGCGTGGCCTCGCGCTCGATGTGGTGCATCACCGTGGCGCGCTTGTCGGGGGTGTCAGCGCCGCCGACGCGCTCGAGCTCGGCGTAGCCGCGTATCGAGGTGAGCGGGGTGCGCAGCTCGTGGGAGGCGTCGGCCACGAATCGGCGCAGCTTCTGCTCCGAGCGCTGCTGCTCGCCGAACGCCGTCTCGATCGACGACACCATGGTGTTGAACGCGCTGCCGAGCCGGCCCACCTCGCTGGACGACGGCGGGATCTCGACGCGGCGGGACAGGTCGCCGGTGGCGATCTCCTCGGCGGCCTCCGTCACCTGCTCGAGGGGGCGCAGGTCGCGTCGCACCAGCACGAGCGCGGCGCCGCCGAGCACCAGCAGGGTGATGCCGCCGACGATGCCGGTGGCGAGCGCCTGGTTCTGCCAGGTGGTGCGGGCATCGCCCATGTCGATGGCGTACACGACGGACAGCTGCGCGCTGCCGCCGTTGGCCAGACCCACGGTCTGGGTGCGCGCCTTCACCCGGTAGTCGTGGCCGTCCTTGGCGCCGGGCCGGCTGAAGATGCCGGTGCGCGTGAGGTCGGCACCCACGTCGAGCTGGGGGCCGCCTCCGGGATCGGCGCTGAAGCGCTGCCCGCACTTGACGATCCCGTCCAGGTAGACCTGCGACACGATGCCGTCGGGGTTCTCCTTGACCGGCACACCGAAGCCGTGATCGTCGTCCGGGCAGGTGAGCACTCCACCGCGGCGCTGCTCGAGCGGGGTGCTGCTCGGATCGGCGGCGAAGCTGACGAGCTGGCGGTCGACGCGGTCCATCACGTAGTTACGCAGGAGCAGCACCGACACGACGCCGGTGACGGCGAGCCCGGCGGCCGAGAGCCCGAGCACGAGCAGCAGGAGCCGGCGACGCAGCGTCACGTCAGCTCTCGGAGCGGAGCCGGTACCCGATGCCGCGCACCGTCTGGATGAGCGGCGGGCCGAGGGGGTCGAGCTTCTTGCGCAGGTACGACACGTAGGTCTCGACGATCGAGGACTCGCCGTCGAAGTCGTACTCCCACACGTGGTCGAGGATCTGCGCCTTCGACACGACGCGGTTGGCGTTCACCATCAGGAAGCGCAGCAGCTTGAACTCCGTCGGCGACAGCGCCACCAACGTGCCCCCGCGGCGCACCTCGTGGCTGTCCTCGTCGAGCTCCACGTCGGCGTAGCTGATGGCGCGCGCGTCGGAGTCGACGACACCGGCGCGGCGCAGGATGGCCCGGATGCGGGCGACGAGCTCCTCGAGGCTGAACGGCTTCGTGAGGTAGTCGTCGCCGCCCACGGTGAGGCCGCGGACCTTGTCCTCGGTCGTGTCGCGGGCCGTCAGGAACAGCACCGACGAACGCATCCCACCGGAGCGGAGCCGCTTGCAGAAGTCGATGCCGTCGCCGTCGGGCAGCATGACGTCGAGCACGAGAAGGTCGGGCGTGGAGCGCTCGATCAGGTTGCGGGCATCGAGGCACGACGCCGCCTGGTCCACCTCGAAGCCGACGTGGCGCAGGGCCATGCCCAGCAGCTCACGGATCGAATCGTCGTCGTCCACCACCAGGATGCGGGCCACGGCCTTTGGCCTAGCACGCGGATCGTCGGGCGCGGCGAGGGGAGCGGGCAGGCTGGTGCTCATGGCCGGGCGCTCGAGCGGTCGGTGGGGGACATGACTCCATGGAACCGGAGGTTCCTGGGAGCATCCTGGGAGTGGGCTCCGAGATCGGGGGGATTCGGCCGGGGGTCGGCCCGGTCAGCCGCCCGCCACCGTGGTGGGTGCGACCCCGCCGCCCCGATTGCCGCGGTTGCCGCCGGCACCGCCGCCGAGCCCGCCGGTCGAGGTGATGGCGGTGGCGGCGATCACGCCGTCGGCGTCGGCCGCGCCCTGGACGATCACCGTGTCGCCGGCCTTCAGGTCGGCGGCGGTGCCCTGCTTCGTCACGGTCACGGCGGCGGCCGGCGTCGTCGTGACCTTCACGACGTTGCCGCTGGCGTCCTGGATGTAGACGTTGGTGCCGTCCACCAGCTTGACGGTGCCGAACGTGCCGCCGCCGGCACCGGCGCCGCCGAAGCCACCCGCACCGGCGGGGGCACCCGTCGGTGCACCGGCGCCGGGCGGGCCGGCCACGGTCGTCGCCGCACCGGTGGCTCCGGCCCGGCCCGC
>JANPGL010000030.1:0-2141 GCA_031423915.1 Actinomycetes bacterium
GACGAGCCCGAGCGCGAGCACGCCAGCGGTGTGCGTGACGGCCACCGTTGCCCCGATGGTGAGCACCTGACGCGTCGCCGCACCTCGGCGGGCCACCACCGTGGCGGCCATCACCGTCTTGCCGTGCCCCGGTGCGAGCGAGTGCATCCCGCCGAGCACGAAGGCCAGCACCACCGCCAGCAACCCGAGCGGCAGCGTCAGCTGGTGATCGCCGACGGCCGCCTGCAGGCGGCGCGTCATCCCGTCGGCGCCGCGGGTCGCGGGGCGGACCGGTGTGGCCGACTCGGCATCCGTGGCCACGACCGACTCGTCGGGGCGAGCGGTGAACGTGGCGTTCAGCTGGCGACGGGGGCTCGCGCCGACCGGGTACGACGTCAACAACGCGCTCGGGCTCACCGCCGGCGCATCGCTGGCCGTGACGCGCATGCCGTCGCCGCGCACGACGACCTCCCGCCAGCCGATGCGATCGACGTCGTTGGTGTCCGACACCGTCGTGGCGCCGCCGGCGCCGCGCAGCGGGCAGGTGAGCCGCAGGGTGTCGAGCCCTCCCTGGCCGGGTGGGAACGCCAACGTGGGCGCGCCAGCCACCGCGGCCACTCCGGGGCCGATGCGAACGCCCGCCGCCAGCGCGTCGCACCGAGCGGCGGCCCACGCCGTCTCGTCGCCGCCGGCCGTGATCTGCTGGCGGGCCTGCACGGTGGGGAGCTCGGCCAGGTCGAGCACGTAGGTCACGTCGAGGCGATCGGGCCGGACCACCACGTCGAGCGCGGCGTTCACGGTCAGGTTGCCGAGCGGGTGGGCTTCCGCCCGGACAGCGGGGACGAGGGTCAGGAGCACGGCGCCGGCGGCCACGGCGGTGCCGGCGAAAAGGCGGCGCAGCGAGCGCATCACGACCTCCACGAGTCGGGGACGGGCACGCCCAACGAGGCCGCCAGGCGGGCGGCTTCGGGACGCAGGGGGAACGAGGGCCAGGGCGACAGGGCGAACGCGTCGCGCAGCTGGGCGGTGGCATCGGCGGTGCGACCCACGGCGGCGAAGACGGCGGCGGCGTGGACGTGGACCGATGCGGAGACGGTGCCGAGGCGCACCGCCTCGTCGGCCAGGGGCGCAGCCTCGGCGTCGGCTCCGGCTCGGTGCAGCGACCAGGCCAGCGCGTCGGCGGTGAACACCGTGCGGCGCTCGGCGTAGGCGCGCCGGCCCAGGTCGACGGCCGTCGTCGGGTCGCCGTGGTCGGCGGCGTCGAGGGCGGCCTCCAGGTCGATGCGCACGCCGGCCGAAGCGACGAGCCTGATGTTGGCGGCCACCAGTTGGCGCGCCGAGGCCGCGGCCGTGGCGTCTCCCGCCAGGACGGCGAGGTCGGCGGCCAGCGTTGCGGCGGCGGGCAGGGGCGCCCGCTGCAGCACGGCATCGACGCGGGCGCGGGCGCCCGACAGGTCGCCCCGGGCGAGCGCCACGCGGGCGGTGCCGAGCTCGGCGCCGACGAAGCCGGGCACCGACGTCAGCGCCCGCTCGTAGGCGACGCCGGCGGTGGCGACGTCGCCGTCGGCCAGCGCCAGGTCGCCGGCGTAGGTGGCCAGCGATGCCCGCTCGCCCGGCGCGGCCGTAGCGGCCTCGGCACGGGACATGGTGCCGCGGGCCGAGGCGAGGTCACCGTGGATCTCCTGCAGGTACGAGGCGCGGGCGAGGGCGGGGGCGCCGGGGTGGAGGTCGAGCAGGGACTGCAGGCGGGTCTCGGCCCGGTCGTAGGCGCCGAGCTCGACGGCGGCGTCGACCGCGGCGGCCAGTGCGTCGGCGTCGAAGCGGTCGAGCGTCACCGCTCGCTCGGCGGCGTCGGCGGCACCGGCGAAGTCGTGCACACCGAGCGCCACGACGGCGGTGGTGACGAGCGTGCGCACGTCGTCGGGGGCGAGGGTGCGGGTCCGCTCTGCGGCCCGGCGGGCGGCGTCGTACCAGGCGGGATCGCCGGTGGCGTTGGCCCGCGTCACGTAGGCGATGGCCAGCGCCTGCCACGAGGCGGCGTCGTCCGGTCGCCCGGCGACGCGGGCTTCGAGCGTGGTGATGCGGTCGGTCGGTGCGGCGGGTGCCGCCGCACCCCCCCGGGGCGGGGCCCCGGGGGTGGGTCCCGCGGTGTGGGAGCGGCC
>JANPGL010000031.1:0-3151 GCA_031423915.1 Actinomycetes bacterium
TCGAGCAGGCCACGGCCAACGTCGAGGCGCAGAGCCGCCTGTCGGAGCTGCGCGCCGAGCTCGGCCTGGGCGGCGCCCCCGCCGCGCAGGCGGTCCCCCAGCCCGTCGAGGAGCCCAAGCCGCAGGGCCAGGCCTGACGGAGCTGTCGGGCTCGCCCGACAGCGTGCTTCGTCGAGGAAGCGATGGAAGGTCGGGCGGTCGTCCTCTCGGGCTCGATCACGCGGTTTCCCCACCATCAGACGAGGTGGTCGCTCTCGTCGCTGACCGTGACAGCGTCGGCGCTCACGTTCGAGACGTACCTGCGGCGCGTCCGCCGGTTCGCTCGGGACGA
Source organism: Actinomycetes bacterium (assembly GCA_031423915.1). Lineage (GTDB taxonomy): Bacteria > Actinomycetota > Acidimicrobiia > Acidimicrobiales > Ilumatobacteraceae > JANMAT01. Next base: position 332 of record JANPGL010000031.1, read on the forward strand.
GGTCACGACACTCGAGATCGCGGAGTGGCCGGTTTGGATCGGGGGATACACCATCATCCAGGTGGTACTCACGGAGGACCGGCGGCCGTCGTGGACCTTCAAACCGGCCACGCCCGACATGGCCTGGGCGACTCTCAACGACTTCCTTTGGCCGGTCGAACGCCGAGGTGGATGGGACGGGAGCCGGCCGATGTGGGACAACTGAAGGAGTCACCCATGAACGCGCGGCCCTGCCCCGTTCGTCGCACGGGCGAGACCCAGCGGGCTCGGAACGTCGTGCCACGGGACCGAACACGTTGGTTCTGGGATTCGGACCTTGAGGGCCCCGGCGGCGGCCTGGCGCCACGCCCGCCGCGTCAGGTCGTCGGGAGCTCGTGGCGCCAGGGCGGGTTCGCGCCCGCGCGCTGGCAGGTGATCGCCGCCACCGACGCGGCGAAGCGGGTGGCCCCCTCGAGCGCGTCGCGGTCGCCCAGGTCGTCGACGCCGAGGCCCCGCTCGACCCACCACGTCACGAAGCCACCGCCGAACGAGTCGCCGGCGCCCACGGTGTCGACCACGTCGATCATGGGCACGGGCACGGTGAACGAGCCAGCGCGGGTGAGCACGTGGACGGCGTCGCCGCCGGCGGTGACGAGGACGACCTGCGGCCCCCGGGCCAGAAGCGCCGCCGCGGCGTCGAGCGGCGCGACGCCCGGGACCATGTAGGCCAGGTCCTCGTCGCTCGCCTTCACCACGTGGGCGACCGCGATGACGCGGTCGAGCCGCGCCATATAGGCGTCGTGGTCGCGCACGACGGCCGGGCGGCAGTTGGGGTCGACGAGCACGAGCGAGCGCGGCGCCAGCTCGACCGCCAGCGCCTCGAGCGTGGCCGCCGTCGGCTCCAGCAGCAGGCCGAGCGTGCCGACGTGGAACGCCGCAACCTCGGCCGGAAGGCGCACCTGGTGGCGCGTGAGCGACGGCGCGGACGTGTGGTCGAGGTAGAAGCGGTACGACGCGGCGCCGCGCTCGTTGAGCTCGGCCACCGCTAGCGTGGTGGGCAGGTCGGTGGCGACCAGCGAATCGGGCAGGACACCATCGGCCAGCAGCGCGTCGCGCAGGCGTGTCCCGAACCGGTCGCCCGACAGGACGCCCACGTAGGCGCACCGGCCGCCGAGGCGGGCCACGGTGCGGGCCGCGTTGTACGGGCCGCCGCCCGGGTGGGCGCTCACCGAGCCGTCGAGCCGCACGATGAGGTCGATCAGGCTCTCGCCCCCGACGAGGATGGTCCGCTCGCTCACGGGCGGGCATGTTAGGGGTCGGTCGGCGGGACCGCCTCAGATGCCGGTCACGTCGGCACGACGACGAGGTCGTCGCGGTGCACGACCACGGTCGTCACCCCGTCGGGCAGCTCGCTCGTGCGTCGACCCACCGCGGTGCGCAGCACGGACGCGTCGGCGGCCGCCAGCCCGCGGGCGAACACGGTGCCGTCCTCGGCTCGCACGTCGACCGTGTCACCCTCGGCGAAGTCGCCCACGACCGCCCGCAGACCGGCGGGCAGCAGCGAGGTTCCGCGCTCGACCAGGGCGCGGCGGGCGCCGTCGTCCACGACCACGGCACCCTCCACCGACGAGGCGAAAGCGATCCACAGCTTGCGGGCCGACAGCCGCCGGTCGTGGGGGTGGAAGATGGTGCCGACACCGCGCACCCCGAGCAGGGCGTCGGCCACCACGCCGGGCCGGTCGGCCCGGGCGATCACGGCGCGCACACCCGACCACGACGCCATGCGAGCCGCCGCCAGCTTCGAGGCCATCCCGCCGCTGCCCCGGTTCGAGCCCGAGGCGCCGGCGCGCACGCCGAGCACCGGGTCGTCGGCCGCCACCTCCTCGACGAGCGTGGCCGTGGGGTCGAGGCGCGGGTCGGCGGTGTAGAGGCCGGGCGTGTCGGTGAGCAGCACGACCACGTCGGCGTTCACGAGGTGCGACACGAGGGCCGCCAGCCGGTCGTTGTCGCTCCAACGGATCTCGTCGTCGGCGACCGCGTCGTTCTCGTTCACGACGGGCACGCAGCCCAGCTCGAGCAGCCGCGTCAGCGTCTGTCGGGCGTGCAGGTACTGCTGGCGGTTCATGAAGTCGTGCGGCGTCAGCAGCACCTGGGCGCCCACCAGCGCGTGACGGGCCAGCTGGTCGTCCCACACCCGCATGAGCCGGCTCTGCCCGGCGGCCGACAGCGCCTGCAGCGTCGGCAGGTCGGTCGGTCGGGCCGACAGCCCGAGCGCGGCCACGCCGGCCGACACGGCACCCGACGACACGACGAGCACCCGATGACCTTCGCCGCGCAGCGCGGCGACCTCGTCGGCCACCTTGGCGAACACGGCGACATCGATGACGCCGAGCGCGTCGGTGAGCGACGACGTGCCGAGCTTGACGACGATGGTGGCCACGGGGCGCCGGCTCAATCGGGTCGGTAGTCGAAGCTGAACTTGCCGACCCAGATCACGTCGCCGGCGACGGCGCCGGCACGCGTCAGCGCCTTGTCGACGCCGAGCTTCTTCAGGCGGAAGTCGACGTAGTTGAGCGCGTCCATGTCGGTCAGGTCGCTGAGGGCGACGATCCGCTCGGCCTCGCGGCCCTTGATGCGGAACTCGTTGGCGTCGACCTTCTCCACCGCCACGTTCTCGGGCTCGGGCCGCAGGATGACGAACGGCTCCGGCTCGGGCTCGGCGTCGCGGGCACCCCCGACGAGCGTGAGCAGCTCGCCCACCACGGTGCGGGTGCCTTCGCGGGTGACGGCCGACATGACCCGCTCGGGCCAGGTGTCCTCGGGGGCCTCGGCGACGTCGAG
>JANPGL010000032.1:0-4710 GCA_031423915.1 Actinomycetes bacterium
GGGCCGCCGCCACCACCGCCCGGCCCGCCGGCCTCGTTGCCGGTGACCCGGCCGAGACCGTTGTACCCGAGCACCAGGTCGAGGGCCGTGCCGTCGGTGGAGCCCCCGATGTACGGCCGGCTCGACGCCGGCGTGAACTGCACGGCGCCCACCCAGATGCCGGCCACGCCGACGAACGCCGCGGTGGCCAGCGCCAGGTGGACCACGCGCCGGCGCCACGACACCCGGGCGGCGACCAGGTAGGCGAGCCACAGCCCCGGCATCACGAGCCCGGCCGCCAGCAGCTTGGCCAGGAACGCGAACCCGCACAACCCGCCCGCCATCACCATCCACCGGGCCCGGCGGGTGGTGATCGATCGCTCGGTCGCCCACGCCGCCGCCACCACGAAGAACACGAGCACCGCGTCGGGGTTGTTCGAACGGCTCACCGCGACGGCCACGGGCGTCAGCGCCAGCGCGGCGCCGGCCACCAGGCCGGCGGTGGGGCCCCAGACGCGGCGGATCGTGACGGCCAGCAACCACACCGCCCCGGCCCCCGCGAAGGCCGACGGGACGAGCAGCGACCACGACGAGAACCCGAACACCTTGGCCGAGGCGGCCTGGAACCAGAGCGCGGCCGGCGGCTTGTCGACCGTGATCCAGCCGCCCGGATCGAACGCGCCGAAGAAGAAGTTCGACCAGCTCTTCGTCATCGACCGGGCGGCCGCGGCGTAGTAGCTGTTGCCGTAGCCGTTGCGGTCGAGCGACCAGAGGTTCAGCACGAGCGCGGCGAGCGCCACGCCGGCCTCCACGGCCAGCAGTCGGCGGCCGGCGCGCACCGGGCCGTCGTCGGCCGCCACCGGCTCGACCGACACGACGTCGTCGGCATCGGGCGTGGCGTCGATCGGCGGCGCGATCGGATCGTCGCTCACGGAACGGCGGGCACCGAACCAGGTTCGGCCGGGCGCGGTGGCAGGGCGGGCGGTGACGTCGCTCATCGAGGCTCCAACGGTTTCATCGAAGACCGGTGCCCGGCGGGCACTCGGCGGAACAGGACGCGGTCGAGCAGCAGGAACTGCCCGACCCAAAGCAGGCCGAACGACGCGACGTTGGCGACGAGGAGCGCCGACGTTCGGGTGCCCGACGCCAGATCGGCCGCCGCGGCGAGCCGGTCGGCCCGGTCGACCGCCAGGGTCGACAGCGCCAGACCGGCGAACGACAGGACCCAGAACGGGACCACCTCACGCCACGGGTCGCTGTCGTGACGCAGACCCCACACCCATCGGCGGTTCAACAGGTACGACGGCACGGTGCCCGCAGCGGTGGCGATCACGTTGGCCAGCCACGCCCGCATGCCGACCCCGACGAGGGTGGCGAGCACCCCCAGGCTGAGCAGCGTGGTGAACACCGACACCGACAGGCAGCGGGCGATGCGGGCCAGCGGCAGCGCACCGAGGAGGCGGCGCATCACGGCGCCGCGGTACGGGCGGCCACCGACCACCGCCGCAACAGCGAGAACCGGGCGACGGCCGCCGTGCCCCAGGACAGGGTGAGCGCGACCACCTCGACGAGCAGACCCGCGCCGAGGGCACCGGCGCCGATGAGCACCAGCGTCGACAGCGCCAGCCCGGCGACGAGCACGGCGGCGGCGCCGGCGTAGTGGTGCAGCCGGTCATGGCGGCCGCGGGCCGCCAGCGTGAAGCGCCGGTTGGCCCAGGCGTTGCCGAGCGCCGTGCCGGCCACGGCCACGGCGTTGGCGCCGACCGCGCCGAGCCGGCCCCGCGACGCCAGGAACACCACCAGCGACACCAGCGTCGATGCGGCGCCGACGGCCGCGAACGTGACGAGCTGGCGGCCCATGTCGTCGCGCAGCGGCGCCCGGCGGGCGGCGCCGAGATCGACACGACCGCGGCCGGCCGCGAAGCGGCACGCCACACGCCACACGCCGCGCAGATCATCGATCGCGGTCTGGCCCACGTGCACCCGGCTGTCGGGATCGTCGATCCAGTCGACGGGCACCTCGTGGATGCGGAGCCCGTTGTGCTCGGCCAGCAGCAACAGCTCGGTGTCGAAGAACCACGCGTCGTCGGCGATCTCGGGCAGGAGACGGCGGGCCACATCGGCGCGCACGGCCTTGAAGCCGCACTGGGCGTCGCGGAAGCGGGCGCCGAACACCGTCCGCAGGATCAGGTTGTAGCCGCGTGAGATCGCCTCGCGCCGCGGCCCGCGGGCGACGGCCGCACCGCTCGACAGGCGGGAGCCGACCGCCACGTCCGAGTGACCGCTCACGAGCGGCGCCACCAGCGGCAGGAGGGCGTCGAGCCCGGTCGACAGGTCGACGTCCATGTAGGCGACGATGGCCGCGTCGCTCGTCGACCACGCGGTGCGCAGCGCCAGCCCGCGGCCCTTGCGGTCGAGGTGGAGGGCCTCGACCTCGGGGTGGAGCGCGGCGAGGGTCGTCGCCGCGGCCCACGTGCCGTCGGTCGACGCGTTGTCGACGATGGTGATGCGCCAGGCGAACGGCAGGTTCCGGTCGAGATTCCCGCGGAGTCGCGTGACGCTGTCGTGCAGCACCCGCTCCTCGTTGTGGACGGGCACGACGATGTCGACCGTGGGGGGTTCGCAGGCGGGACGGCCGGGCATGACGTCGGGCTGGTGGCCGGTGGCGGTGCTCGTGCTCATGACCTCACCATCGGTCCACCGGGTGCAGGGTGGCTCTCGGATTGTTGGGAAGTCGCTGTGAAGGGGGGCGGGCGGGGACGTCGCGCTCAGCGAATCCACAGCGATCGGGGAGCGAACGGCGAGGTTCGGTCGGGCACACTGCTCCCGTGAGCACGCCCGCGCCCGTCCGCGTCCTCGTGGTGGACGACGAGGAGAACCTGGCCTTCATCGTCACATCGGCCTTCCGCATCGCCGGGTTCGAGGTGGCCCGGGCCGCCACGGGCAACGAGGCCCTGCGCGAGGTGGCCCGCTGGCACCCCCACCTCGTCGTCCTCGACGTCATGCTGCCCGACCTCGACGGGTTCGACGTGTGCCGTCTGCTGCGCGCCGACGGTCTCGACGTGCCCGTGATCTTCCTCACGGCCCGCGACACCACCGAAGATCGCCTGCGCGGCCTCACCATCGGGGGCGACGACTACCTCACCAAGCCGTTCAGCATCGAGGAGCTGGTGGCGCGCGCCCGCGTCATCCTGCGTCGGACCGGCGCCGCGGCGGCCGACGACGCCGTGCTGCGCGCCGGCGACCTGGAGCTCGACGACGCCTCGCACCGCGTGTCGCGCGCCGGTACCGAGCTGGCGCTCTCCCCCACCGAGTACAAGCTGCTGCGGTACCTCCTGCGCAACCGCGACCGGGTGCTCAGCCGCAACCAGATCCTCGACCATGTGTGGGACTACGACTTCGACGGTGAGTCGAGCGTCGTCGAGACGTTCGTCAGCTCGCTGCGCCGCAAGCTCGACACCGGTGGCGGGCCGGCGCTCATCCACACTGTGCGGGGCGTCGGGTACCGGCTGGGGCGCCCGTGACGCTGCGCACCCGTCTCGCCCTCGTCTTCGGGGCGCTGCTGGCCGTCGTCGTCGCCGGCGGGTGGGCGATCGTGGCGGTCGTGCCCCGATCGCAGCTCGACCAGGTCGACCGGCAGCTGCGCAGCAGCATCGTGCCCCAGGCGTTCGCGCTACGGGGCCCGATCGACGGCCCCGGTCCCGTCGTGCCCGCCGAGCGGCCCTTCGCCGAGGCCTACGTGGCCATGGTCGGCGACGAGGGCCCCCGCCAGGTGATGGTCCGACCGGGCGGCGCCGACGCCACGGGACCCGAGCCGGCGCTCCCGGGCGTGATGTCGGGACCCGACGGTACCGAGATCGTCACCGTCGGCTCGCTCGAGGGGTCGACGCGCTGGCGCGCCGTGCTGCTGGAAGCTCCCGACGGGAACGATCGCATCGTCGTGGCGGTATCGCTCGACGAGGCCGACGCCACGGCTCGCCAGGTGCGCCTCACCGTCGGGATGGTGGGCGCCGTCCTGGCGATGGCCCTCGCCCTCGGCGGCTGGTGGGTCCTCCGCCTCGGGCTCCGTCCCATCGCCGAGGTGACCGGCGTGGCCGAGGCCATCACCGGCGGCGACCGCAGCCGGCGCGTGCGCGTTGTGCGGCCGCGCACCGAGGCCGGTCAGCTCGGCCGCGCCATGAACGTGATGCTCGACGAGCACCAGGCCGACGAAGACCGACTCCGCCGCTTCGTGGCCGACGCCTCCCACGAGTTGCGCACGCCCGTCGCCGCCATCCGCGGCTTCTCCGACCTGTACCGCAACGGCCACCTCGATGCGCCCGGTGCGCTGACCGACGCGATGCGGCGCATCGGCGGCGAGAGCGCCCGCATGGCCGGCCTGGTGGACGACCTGCTCCTGCTGGCCCGGCTCGACCAGACGCGGCCCGTGGAGTTCGCCCCGATCGATCTGGCCGTGCTGGCGGCCGACGCCTGCAGCGACGCCGTGGCCGGCGACCCGGGGCGACCCGTGACGCTCGACGCGCCCGACCCGGTGGTGATCGCCGGCGTGCGCGACCACCTGCGTCAGGCGCTGGCCAACCTGGTGGCCAACGCGCTGCGCCACACCCCGTCGGGCACGCCGCTCGACGTGTCGGCGCAGCTGGTAGGCGCGGCGGCCGTGATCCGCGTGCGCGACCACGGCAAGGGCCTGGACGACGAGGCGCTGGCCCACGCCTTCGACCGCTTCTGGCA
>JANPGL010000033.1:0-6373 GCA_031423915.1 Actinomycetes bacterium
GGGTCGGCCAGGGGTCGACGGTGAGCCAGGCGTCGGCCACGGCGGCCGGGTCCGCAGCGGCGACGAGCGCGGCGGCGGTCGTGCCGGCCGCCTCGACCCGGACCGTGACCTTGCCGCCCAGGTCGGCGCCCTGGCAGGCCGCCCGCAGCTCGGTGACGCAGACCAGCGTGAAGACGCCCGCCGGGTTCGACGGGGACCCGCCCGGCGTCGTCGCGCCCGAGCTCGTGTCCGCGCCGTTGGTCGCACCCGACGACGACCGGCGGTCCCGGACGACGAACGCCGCGGCGACGAGACCCACGGCGAGCGCGAGAGCGGCGAGGCGGCGGGCCCACATGGCGCCCGAGGTTAGAGGTTGGGGCCCCGGAACCCTCGGACGCCGCCGGCCCCTGGCGCGATCTTCACACGCCGAGGTCGCCGGCCTCGAGCGTGACCAGCTGCTCGTCGTTGGGTGCGGCGAGGGCCACGAGCCGGGTCGCCTGGCGGGCGACGGCCTGCTCGAACAGGTTCCGGATGAACCGGGCGTTGCCGAAGCCGCGGTCGCGCGGTTGCGCGGCCAGGATGGCCCGAAGCTTGGTGACCGCGTCGGATGTCGGCTGGTAGCGGTTCTTCCTGCCGAGGGACTCGAAGATCTGGACCAGCTCGTCGTCGGCGTAGTCGGGGAACTCGATCGTGCGCGTGAACCGGCTGCGCAGCCCCGGGTTGGCGTCGATGAAGTCGTTCATCTCGGCGGTGTAGCCCGCCGCCACCACGGCCAGGTCGTCGCGGTGGTCCTCCATCATCTTCACGAGCGTGTCGATGGCCTCGCGCCCGAAGTCGTGCTCCCCGCCGCGGACCAGCGCGTACGCCTCGTCGACCAGGAGGAGCCCGCCGAGCGCCGACTCGATGGCCTCGCGCGTGCGGATGGCGGTCTGGCCGACGAACCCGGCCACGAGCCTCGACCGGTCGGTCTCGATCAGCTGCCCGGTCGACACCACCCCGAGGCTCCGGTAGATCTGCGCCAGCAGGCGGGCGACCGTCGTCTTGCCGGTGCCCGGGTTCCCCGTGAACACCAGGTGGTTGCTGGTGTCGAGCACCGGGAGGTTGCGATCCTTGCGCAGCTTGGCCACCTGGAGCAGGTTCGCCACCATCCGCACGTCGGCCTTCACGGCCGCCAGACCGACGAGCGCGTCGAGCTCGGCCAGCAGTTCCTCGACCGGCCGGGCCGGTGCGGCCGGCGCCGCGGTCGCGGTCGGCGCCATCGGCGCGTCACCGGCGGCTCGGCTCTTCAGCGGCGGCTGGCGCCCCACGGGCGGCGCGGGCGTGCCTGGCCGGGCGACGCCAGCGGCATCCATGGCGCCCAGCAGGGCGCCGCGCAGGTCCTCGAGCGCGGTCAGCTCGCTGGGGGAGGGGACGAGGTCGAGCGAGGCCACCGTGTGGGCCAGGCGCATGGCCTGGGCGTAGTACGTGTGGGTGCGACGGGTGCCGTCGCGCCGGTCGGCCTCGAGGAGGAGGTCGAACAGGGTCGACGGGCGGCCGACCCAGGCTCGTTTGCCCGTGAACAGCGACGACGACCGCACCTGGCTCGGCGTCGCCCCGGCCAGGCCGTCGAGGTGGGGACCGAACGCCCCGAGGTAGCCCCAGCACTCGTCGTCGCTGATGCGACCGTCGGCGTCGATGAGCGCGGCGGCGATGGCGGCGGCCTCGACGACGACCTCGTGGCGGAGGTCGTCGGCCGGCTTGCCGGCCAGCTCGCCCAGCGTGGCCGAGACCTCGTCGGCGAACCGCCCGACGGCGGCGGCGAGGGCTTCGGACGGCATGGCCGGACAGTCTGCCCGGTTCGCAGCGCCGATGAGGTCCTTGACCCCTGCTCTATCCTTCGGACGATTTCCGACCGGGGGAGCAGGACTGATGCAGGATCGATGGATCACGGACCGGGTGCCGGGCACGGTGTTCCCGGCGTACACCCGAGGCAACGCCGGTGAGGTGCTGCCCGACCCGGTCAGCCCCCTGGCTTGGAGCCTGTGCTGGGGCCCCGGCATCGTGAAGGGCTGCCGCGACGGGTTCATCGAGTTCGGCTTGGTCGACTGGGACGAGTTCGAGACGCCCGAGGACCCCGAGTGCTTCGGCATGTTCGGCGGCTACTTCTTCAACCCGCTGTCGCTCGTGCGGTTGATGGGCGCCCGCATCCCGGGTGGATCGCCGGAGGCCATCGACGCCGCCTACTTCGATCCCCGGCCCGACGTTCCGGCGTACGTGCGCGAGCCCTGGCACGAGAGCGAGAAGCACGCCACCAAGCTCGGCGCCTCGTTCGGCTGGGTGATGACCACACCGGCGCACGACCAGGTCGACGCCGACCACGAGATGGCCGAGAAGATCCGCGCCGAACGCCCCGACCTCGCCAGCCAGCACGAGTCGGTGCTGCTGGCCCGGGCCCGGTCGCTCGTGCCCTACCTCCAGCAGATGTTCGAGACGTCGATCTGGTCGTCGCTGGGCGCGTCGGTGGGCCCCGGCGCGCTCGCCGCCATCTGCGCCGCCATCGGCGAGCCGACGTTCCACATCGGCCTGCTCGGCGGCATCGAGGTCGACTCGGGCAAGCCGTCGTTCGCCATGTGGGACCTGTCCCGCATCGCCCGCGCCTCGGCCGATGTCACCGGCGCGTTCGAGGCGGGCGTGACCGGGCTCCTCGACCGGCTGCGGGCCTCGGCGTCGGCCGACGCTCGACGCTTCGTCGCCGAGTACGACGACTTCGTCTTCCGCTACGGCTCGCGTGGCCCCAACGAATGGGACCTGCTCGCCAAGACCTGGGAGACCCACCCCGCGCTGGCGCTCGGCGCCATCGACCGCATGCGCGTCGCCGACGATTCGAAGTCGCCCTACACGAGCCACGACGCGGCCGTGGCCGAGCGCGACCGGCTGGCCGCCGACGTGCGCGCCCGCCTGACCGACGACGCCGAGACGCTCGGCACGTTCGACCTCGCCATGCACTCCTCGGCCGTGTTCCTGGCCTCCCGAGAGCGCTACAAGACCAACCTCATCAAGGTCATCGGCGAGATCCGCGCCGCGCTGCTCGAGCTGGGCCGGCGCAAGGTGGCGGCGGGCGCGCTGGACCACCCGCAGCAGATCTTCATGCTGCTCGACGACGAGCTCGACCACTTCCGCCACGAGCCCGCCGCGTTCACCGAGACGCTGCGCCAGCGCGAGCGCGAGATGGCCGAGCTGGCCGAGCTCGACCCGCCGTTCATCGTGAACGGCTCGGTGGCCCCGCTCTCCCAGTGGCCGCGAAAGGCCGACATCCACGTGGAGATCGCCGCACCGGGCGCCGTGCTCACCGGCACGGCAGGGTCCGGAGGCACGGCCACCGGTCGGGCGCGCGTCATCCTCGACCCGTCCGACCCGTTCGCACTGGAGCCGGGCGACATCCTCATCGCGCCGAGCACCGATCCGTCGTGGACACCGCTGTTCGTGCCGGCCGGTGCCGTCGTCGTGAACGTCGGTGCGATGGGCACCCACGCCATGATCGTCAGCCGCGAGCTGGGCATCCCGTGCGTGGTGGCCGTGCGCGACGCCACCGCCCGCATCCCCGACGGGGCCACCGTCACCGTCGACGGGTCCGCCGGCACGGTCACGATCCACTGAACGTGCGCTGACCGGCCGACCGCACGTGGCCGACCGCCCAGCGTAGGGTGGTCGGCCATGTCCCGACCCCTTCGCGCCCTGCTGGCCGTCGTCGCCGTCACCGTCGTCGGCGCGGCCGGCGCATCGGTCGAGGCCCGACCGGCCGCGGCCGCCAACCAGGTGCTGGAGCCGGGGCCGGGCGGCTTCGTGGCCGTCGCCCCCTTCCGCCTCGTCGACACCCGCGAGCCCGCCAGTTCGCGCGCCGTCGTCTACGCCGGCCCCGGCCTGACCGCCAACGAGACCGCCACCTTTCGCGTGTTCGACCCCGCCGATCCGACGCTGCCCCCGGGCGGCCTCGGCGCGGTGGCGCTGAACGTGACGGCGGTGAACCCGGCGGCTGCCGGCTACGTCACGGTGTGGCCGGCCGGGCAGGCCCAGCCGCTCGCCTCGGTGCTGAACGTCGAGCGCGGCGCCGTGGTGCCCAATGCCGTCACGGTGCAGCTCAGCGCCGACCTTCGCGTCGCCGTGTACAGCTCGGTGGCCACGGACCTGGTCATCGACGTGCTCGGCGTGTACGCCGCCGCACCGGCGGGGCCCGGTGGTGGCGGCTTCGCGGGCGTCCAGCCGCGCCGTGTCCTCGACTCCCGCATCGACGTCACCGCCGCGCCGTTCGCGCCGTCGACCACGCCGGGGGTGCTCGGCGGCACGTACAAGGGCCTGTCGGTCGTGGGCCAGGGCGTGCCCGCCGATGCCCGGGCCGTGGTCCTCAACGTCACGGCCGTGCCGAAGCCGGGCAGCTCGCCCGGGTACGTGACCGTCTTCCCTGCCGGTCAGGCTCTGCCCACGGCGTCGAACATCAACACCGACGGGCGACGCATCGTGCCGAACCAGGTGACGGTGGGCCTGTCGTCGGCGGGCACCCTCGACCTGTACGTCCACACGCCCACCGACCTGGTGGTCGACGTGATGGGCTACTACGCGGCGGGCGCGACCGTGCGCGGCGGCTTCACGCCGATCGCGCCGACCCGCTTCATGGACACGCGCAAGCCGGGGGCCGGCTACGTGATCGACCCCACCACGAGCCAGCCGGTGAGCGTCCTGGTGGACCGCTCGGGTGTGCCCGCAGCCGCCGAGGCGGTCGTCGTCAACGTGACCGTGACCGGGCCCGTGAACGCCGGGTTCGTCACCGTCTGGCCGGACTCCACGACCCGTCCGCTCGCCTCGACCCTGAACTACACGGCCGGCCAGACCGTGGCCAACGCCGCCACCGTGGGCCTCGGCCCCAGCGGTGGTCTGGCGTTCTTCAGCCGATTCGACGCGGACCTGATCCTCGACGTCGCCGGCTGGTTCAGCTCGCCCTACCGCAACGTCTAGGAGCGGTTCGGAGGAATCCACCGAGATTGCCAGGGTGAATCCGCCGACGAACGCGACGCCCGGTGGTCGGCATCGTGCTCCACCTCGGCCCGCGCACGACTCGGCTCGGTGACCGGTTGACCGCCCTGCCGGTCGATGCGTTGTGGGCACCCTGACGACGCTGCTTGCACAACGCAATTGACCCCACAGTCAAGGCGGCCGGTATTGTGCGCCGATGGTCGAGCAAGAGCCCCGGTTCTCCACCGTCCCGTCCGTGCGCGATGCCCTCAAGAGCGTCGACTACCTGGCCGACGACGGCATCGCCGGGGTGGTCTACCTCGCCGATCGCCTCGGCAAGCCGATCCTGGTCGAGGGGCCCGCCGGTACCGGCAAGACCCAGCTCGCCAAGTCGGTCGCCGAGATGAGCGGCGCGCGCCTGATCCGCCTCCAGTGCTACGAGGGGCTCGACGAGTCCAAGGCGCTGTACGAGTGGAACTACAAGAAGCAGCTGCTCCGCATCCAGGCCGACAGGAACTCGGACTCGTGGAGCGAGATCCACGACGACATCTTCTCGGAGGAGTTCCTCCTGACCCGCCCGTTGCTCGAGGCCATCCGGTCCACCGACCCGGTCGTGCTGCTCATCGACGAGGTCGATCGTGTCGAGGTCGAGACCGAGGCCTTGCTGCTCGAGATCCTGTCCGACTACCAGGTGTCGATCCCCGAGCTCGGCACCATCGAGGCCCGGCAGATCCCGCTGGTGTTCCTCACCTCGAACAACACCCGCGAGCTGTCCGAAGCCCTGAAGCGCCGCTGCCTGTACCTGCACGTCGACTATCCGCAGATGGACCGCGAGAAGGAGATCGTGCTCACCAAGGTGCCCGGCATCACCGAGAACCTGGCCGACCAGATCGCCCGCATCGTGCGCTCGATCCGCCAGATCGACCTGAAGAAGGCGCCGTCGGTGTCGGAGACGATCGACTGGGCCCGCACGCTCGTGCTGCTCGGCATCGAGCACATCGACGCCGCCACGGCCAAGGAGACCCTCCACATCCTGCTCAAGTACCAGAGCGACATCGCCAAGGCCGCCAAGGAGCTCTCCGTCGACGCTCCCGCCAAGTAACGGGGGCCGACCGTGCTCGATCTTCTCTCCGGGTTCATCCAGGAACTGCGCAACGCCGGCCTGCCGGTGAGCCTCACCGAGAACCTGGACGCCATGCAGGCCATCACCTACATCCCGATGGAAGACCGGGACGCGTTCAAGTTCGCGCTGGGCGCCACGCTGGTGAAGAACTCGAGCCACTGGCGCGCCTTCGAGACGGTGTTCGAGGTGTACTTCAGCCTGCGCGGTCCCCAGTACCAGCTGAAGGACGACGCCGACGCCGACGAGATGTGGCGTGAGATGCAGGAGCAGATGCAGCAGCAGGGC
>JANPGL010000034.1:0-3154 GCA_031423915.1 Actinomycetes bacterium
TGGGGATGCAGCCGTTGCCCCACCGCCGTCGGGTGTCGGTCAGCGAGCCGAGCCTGGGGCCATCACCCGCCCCGGTGGTCGGCCCGGCTCGGCTCGCGACAAGCACGGCGTCTACCGCGCGATCAGCCTGTCCGTTGCGCCACCGGCCAGCCGTGAGCCGAGGCCCAGTGCGGACCCCTGCTGGAACTCAACCATTGGTTGACTGCTGGAACGCCTCTTCGAGCGCGACGTCGAGCGCATCTTCTAGACGACGCAGGACCGCCGTGTGCACGTCGCGCTGGTGCTGCACCACGTGAGCGACCTGCAGGTCAATCGCGGCCAGCAGCACGTCGGCCCGACCGAGCGCCACCCGCGCCAGCGCCTCGGGTCGTGCACCCATCAAGGCCATGTGCCGGACACCCATCGCCATGGCAAGTAGTCCGACGGCGTCACCAAAGGTGTCCACAAGTTCGCTATCGACACGTGGCGAACGCGACTTGAGACCGATCTCACGGGACCTTTGCGCACTGACGGCGTTCGGTTACTACCTCGAGCACATGCGCTCGCGCGTCCGGCGGTCGACCAACGGCACCGGTGGCGGCCCACTCCTCCACCGCCATCACGAACCGGTCAGTGGCGTGGTACTCGGACAACAGCAGCCAATCGCACGGATCAACTTCAACCTCGGCCACCACCTCCACAGCCTCCGGAGCGGCAGCCTCGTCATCGTCGACCTGCTCCACGCCGTACCGTTCGGCCAGCTCGGGTGAGGCTTGGATCGGGAGCTTGCCGGTCATGACCCGCTCGTACTCCCACCAGCGGGCCGCAGCCTCCGCATCGCCCCACATCGCCGCAGCACCGAGCAGACCGAACGGTGTGACGCTCGTGCCACCGCAGGCCAGCTTCACCGGGTGAAGGGCGATCTCGGCGCCGATGCTCCACCCGTTGGTGTCGGTCACGTAATCGGCCACGGCCTGGGGGTCCTCGACGACCCGTAGGGCTCGACCCCGAACTCGTCAGGATGCTCGTCGATGAACCCAACGATCACTTCTGTGGGCGGTCAAGCTCGCCTGGGCGAGATACGCTGCCGCCGTGCGCAAGATCTCGTTCGCTCGGCGGGTCTCGCGCAGTTCTTGCTCGAGCTCCCTGTCCCGTGCCTCGGGCTCGACGACGCTCACGGCGTCACGGCCGGTGAGCCCAGCGGCGACATCACGCTCACCGACCTACAAGCGCACGGTCTCGACCAAGTGGCCGAGCTGCTTCGCAACGCTCGTAACGACTTCGAGTCGAGCGACGTTCCGCTCGAGGCGGCGGTCGTGTTTGGTCTGTTGGTAGGGGATGACGAGGGGGGGCCTCGTGGGCGGACGTGGTTGCGTCGCACAATAAGGTTGTTGTTCGTGCTCTGCGAGATGCGCTTGAACTACCCCGGGCGTAGCCGGCGTCGCGGCCGCCGGATGTTGCCTCCGAGCGACTCGGTTCTGCTCGGGCCGAGGCAAAGCGACGAACGCCCGCCCTCAGGACCGGCGTTCGTTGTGACGGTCGGGACCGACGCCACCCATGCCGCGGGCGGGTGGACACGGACGGCGTCGGCCCTCAGCCGAGGTCGGTACCCGCCCGGCGACTACCGAAACCGGGTCTGTTCAGATCACGCGGACGTTCTTGGCCTCTTCGCCCTTGCGTCCCGGGACGGCGTCGAACTCGACGTTGTCGCCGTCGTTCAGCGATTTGTAGCCGCTGCCCTGGATGGCGGAGAAGTGGACGAAGACGTCGTCGCCACCTTCGCGGGAGATGAAGCCGAAGCCCTTCTCGGCGTTGAAGAACTTCACGGTGCCAGTAGCCATGTGCGGTGATCCTTCGATACGGAGCACCACGTGGCACTCCGCACTCAGCCTACGGACCGAACGCCGGCTCGGTTCTCGCGAGCTTGCGACTCACCGGCCGAGCTCGTGGAGTCGCAGGGGCCGATGCGACCTCCACGGGGCGGCCCTGGTCGCGCTGCTACGTGGCTCATGCGGTGGTGGCCAAGGGTTGTCCTCGCTGGTGGCCAACGAAAGTCCGCGGTCGGTCCCACGGGTTTCCGCCGTGCCGGGGGCGTGCCGAGACGTTCATGGTGTTTCGACGGTAGCTGACCCCGACTCGGCGGCTGGTGGGCGTGCTCGTGTGCTGCCGGAGCGTTCGCGCGTGAGCGAGCGAGGCGAGGAGCTCGGGGGTGGCATGGGTGGCGAGCACCCGGGAGGCGTCGGGATTGCCGACGCTCACGAAGGTTGCGCGACAGCCAATACGATCTTGTCGCAGTGGGCGAGGCGAAACAGATCGTCGATCGACGCACCGTAGAAGGCGACGCCGTAGACCATGCGGGCCAAGCCTGCCGTGCTGGTGATGGGCCGCGTCGATGACCACGTGTAGTAGCACGCCTGCGGGGTGCGGCCCGCCGTAGCGGTTAACCCGGGAACGTGCGTAGGATGTCGGCGGTGGCCTGGTTGCAGGCGTTGGCGTTGCGCACAAGGAACTGCCTGCACGGTCCGGCGAGGGAGCGGACCTCCAGGTACCCTCAGGCGTTTCGTGAACCGGAGGATGTCGTGGAGAGCTTGAACGTGTCGAGTGGTCCCCACGACGGTGGACCCATGGCCTTCGCCGTCCGTCTCAGCGGCGATCTCGACGCCGGTAGCGCCGGGCGGTTGAGCGCAGAGTTCGACCGACTTGTTTCTGCTGGAGCCAAGGTGCTGGTGGTCGACTGCAGCGAGGTGTCGTTCATCGATTCCAGCGGCCTGCGGGTCCTGGTAGCAGCGTCGAAGGCGCTGGAAGCCGCCGACGGCCAGGTGTTCATCGAGGGAATGAGCGCCACCGTGCACCGGATCTTGGAGATCACGGGGCTGCTGGACCACTACACGCGTCGCTGACCGCTCGGTCGCCGACGTTGGCTCGGGGTAGCGCGCCGGTGCTCGTCGCTGCTGGTCGGCAATCGGGACATGGGCAACGCGGATGGCCGGGCGTGCAGTGGCCAAACAGGCAGGTGAGCGTGCGTCAGGGGCGTACCCGACCTCGTCATGGTCGGGAGAGACAGCACGATCCGCAGCCGTGATTGGAGATGTTGAATCCGTACGTGCCGGAGGCTGATCGCCGCCCACCAAACCTCGGTACGACGTCCCGACCACTGTTCGCGGGGTGGAGCGAC
>JANPGL010000035.1:0-9420 GCA_031423915.1 Actinomycetes bacterium
GTTCGGTCGGGATGTCCGCCGCCTCCGACCCAACATCGTCGTCGACGGCGTCGACGGCCTGGACGAGTTCGACTGGCCCGGCGCCGAGCTCCACATCGGCGACGTCGTCATCGCGCTCGACTCGCGACGCGGCCGCTGCCCCATGACCACCGTCGACCCCGACACCCTGACCGTCGACCGCGACGTGCTCAAGGACATCATCCGGCGCTTCGACGGCAAGCTCGCTTTGAACGCCGACGTGCTCCGGCCCGGAACCATCCACGTTGGTGATCCCGTGCACCTCGTGCGGCCATAGCGCACGCGGTTGGCAGGACCTGATCGATCACATGGTGGGGTCCACCGAGTACGTGCGGGCCGCGCTCGCCGGTCGTGAGCCCTGCCTCCCGTGGATCCGCCGGGTCGCTACAGGATGATGCTCACGCGGCCCTGGGGGCGGAGCTGCGCGAGCGCAAGGGTGGCCCGACGGTGCGCGATCTCGAAACCGGCGGGGCCGCCGCGTTGGAGTCGGAGGTCGAGCACGTACGGGTAGGTGTCGAGCCGGTCGAGCGCCGATCGGTACACCACGCAGTTCGCGCGGGCCACAACCGCGTCGCCGGTATCGACCGCTCGCACGTTCGTGACGAGGCGGTGGGTGATCGATCGCGGCGACTCGGCCCACGCCGTGCCGTCCATGAGGGCCTCGACGCGCTGACCGAGCAGGAACCAGTCGTCGCGGATGAAGAACAGGTGGGTGTCGGCGTTGCCCTCCGGCCGGTCGGTGGTGGGAACGTGGTAGGAACAATCGGGCGTGAACAGGGCATACCAATGGCGGAGCTCCCACCTATCGAGGAGATCGGCCTCATAGGTGAGGAACGCGGTGACCTCGGCGACCAGCACGGGGTCGACGTGGAGGGCGTGGGCGTGGTGGAGCTCGGTCATCTCAACGCCTCCCGGTGGACTCGTAGGGCCAGCCCGCCCGTCCGACCCGGGTCAGCGTCGGCACCTCGGGCGGGTGCTCGGTGCCGGTCATCCGTCGGTCCCACTCCCGCCAGAACACGCGCATCTGGAGCTCGTCGGCGAAGTTCGGGCTCCGGCTCGCCATCCCGCGCGAGATGTCGTTCCACGGCGCGACGTCGGCGGCGGCGAAGCCGCGCTGGCAGCGTTCGAGGGCCTCGATGTCGTCGGGCGTGGCGAGCCCTGCCGGACCCCAGAACGTGAGGAAGTTCTCCTGGCGCATCCGGTGGAGCTCGGGCTCGTCCTGCACCGGCAGCAGGCTCCACGCCGTGACTTCCATGTAGTCGGGACTGACCGGATAGTAGGTGCGGATCGTGATGCCCATGATCAGATCGACCATCGCGAGGTTGGGGAAGACGACCAGGTTGCGGCTGGCGAACAGGCGATTGGCCCAGTCGTCACCATAGAGTTCGGCGGCGCGGTCGCGTCGGGCCACCTGCTTCACGAGCGCCGCCGGTGGCAGGTCCCGACCGAGGCCCGTGTTCCGTCCCCCGGTGCCATCGGCACCTCCGATCACGGCATGGCCGTTGCCCAGGTCCCATCCGAGCGCGGGGCCGCCACCGGACGCGCCGAACACCGTCTTGAGATCCTTACCCGACTCCTTCAGCATCACGAGGTAGCGATGGTGGGTCGTGAGTGCGTGGTAGCCGTCGTAGGAGTTCTCGCTCAGCAGCTTCCAGTTCGCCCGCGCCGCGTACAGGTGGGTGCCACCGGCCACGCGCATGCCCTGCTCGCACTGGTCGGCGAACGAGTCCAGGACGTCGCACGCCGCACCGAGATAGGTCTCGAGGTCGACCACACCTGCGGTCCAACAGAGGAACACGAAACCTCGGTACGACGCCACGTGCGGCGGGCGCGCCAGGCAGAGGTTGTGCCGGTCGAACCCTTCGCCGTAGCTCTCCTCGCTCGGCAACGCGACGAGGTCGCCCGACGTGTCGAAGCTCCACCCGTGGTAGAAGCACTTCAGGAACCGGCCGTGGCCCTCGGGACGTGTCTCGATCTGCATGCCACGGTGCGGGCACGAGTTCACGAAGACGCGCACCGCGCCGGCGACGTCGCGCGTGAGGATCACGGGACGGCCACCCACGGAGCGGGTGCGGAAGTCGTGCGGTCCGGGGATCTCGCTCTCGTGGCCGACGTAGAGCCAGCTGGTGTCGAAGACCTTGCGTCGCTCCTCGTCCAGGATGGCGGGGTCGACCATCGTCGAGCGGTGCACGCGAAAGCGCGGCGTGTCTCGATCGTCGATCACGTACGGCGTGTCGCTCATGGCCTGTCCCCTCCCCAGGGTCCTCGCTCCAGCCCGGGCCGGCGTCGGCTCCCGGGAGAGCACCTCCGACCATGACCTCCGTCCGGTTCTGTCGGCAAGCGCGTGTTCCGCTGAGCGGACAGCGCGCTTGCCCGTCGCCGCCGCTTCTGGTGCCATGCTACGGGTCGGTCCGGGGGGACGCGAGCTGCTCGCGCCGCGCCTGGCCGAGCCCCACCACGCCATGGATCCCACCGCCCGCCCCGCCGTCGACGTCCACACCCACTTCTTCCCGCTCGGGCTCTCCGACCTGGCGGCGGCCACCGGCGACGACCGTTGGCCCTCGCTCCTCGTGGACGGCAACGGGCACGGCCGGATCATGCGCGGTGCCACCGTCTTCCGGCCCGTCGCCCCGACATGCTGGGATCCCGCCGCCCGCCTCGACGCCATGGATGCCGCCGGCATCGACATCCACGTGCTGTCACCCGTGCCTGTCACCCTCACCACGTGGGCCGACCCCGCACCCGCCGAGGCGTTCGCCCGCGCTCAGAACAACGCTCTCGCTGCCGCAGCTGCGACGGCGTCCGACCGGTTCCGGTGGTTCGGGTCGGTGCCGTTGCAGGACACCGAACGCGCCATTGCCGAGCTGACCCGGGCGCACGACGAGCTCGGGATGGACGGGGTCGAGATCGGCACCGAGGTCGCGGGTCGCGAGCTCGACGACGCCAGACTGCGCCCGTTCTTCGCCGCGGCGGCCGACCTCGACGTCCCGGTGTTCGTCCACCCGACCGACGGCAGTGGTGCCATCCGTCGTGGCGGCCAGCCCTACGAGTTCGGGCTCGGCATGCTGACCGACACGGCCATGGCCGCCTCCGCGCTCCTGTTCGGGGGCGTGCTGGCCGAGCTGCCCTCGTTGCGGGTCGGTCTGGCCCACGGTTGCGGCTCGTTTCCGTGGGCGTATCCGAGGCTCGCCCGCGGCGCGACCCTCGGGGCGCCGCCGGCGCCGCTCGACCTGGCGGCCAACGATGCGCTGGTGCGGCGCCTCTGGGTCGACTCGCTGGTGTTCGATCCGCGCCACCTGCCGCTCCTCGCTGAGCGGTTCGGCGCCGACCACATCATGCTCGGGAGCGACTTTCCGTTCTACCCCCGCGCGTGGGGAGGACCGAAGCAGGTCATCGACGAGGCCGTGACGATGGGACTGTGCACATCGGCGCAGGCGGCCGCCATCACCTCGACGAACGGTCTGCGCTTCCTCGGCCTGGACGAGGTCTCCACCGACCCGAACGCCTCGTCGTGACCGCCGTCGCGCACCGACGGAGCCGCGACCGGCGAGAGGAGCACGCGTGGTGACGCCGGCCGTTCGCGCCGGCGGAACGGACCACATGCTCGTCCCGCGCATCTTCACGATCCTCGGCACGTTCCGCGACCGACCGGTCCAGGGCGTGAGCGAGATCTCGCGCCGCTCCGGCGTTCCGCGCACCACGGTGCATCGCATCGCCACCCAGCTCGCCGAGGAAGGCGCCCTCGTGCGGGTCGGCACGGGCTACCGACTCGGCCCGACCCTGTTCGAGCTGGGCACTCTCCACTACCCCCACCGCCTCCGAGGTGCCGTCGATCCGTTCCTCGTCGACCTGCAGCGCCTCACCGGCGGCGAGGTGGCGCTCTGCGAGCTCACCGGGCGCGACGTGATCGTCCTCCACGTCATCCAGGGTCGCCGTCCCCGGTCGACCCACCTCGACCTCGGGGCCCGACTTCCCGCCCATGCGTGCGCCGCCGGCAAGGTGCTGCTCGCCCACACGCGTCGCTTCCCCTACCGGGCCGGCGAGACGTTGTGGGCTCGCACCGGTGCCACGATCACCGACGCAGGGGCGCTCGAGGCTCAGCTCCCGGCGATCCGCTCCGCTCGACTCGCGGTCGAGCACGGCGAGCTCATCGCGGGTCGTCTCACCGTGGCGGCGCCGCTCACGAACCGGCACGGGCGTGTGCTCGGCGCCCTGATGGTGCTCCTCACCGACGACGCCGATCTCGCCGCCATCAGCGAAGCCCTCACGGCGGTGGCACGCACCCTCACCGCCGCCGGACGGAGCGCCAACATCGACTTCTTCGCCCGCGCCCATCCCACGCCCGCAACCTGACCGGAGACCGCCATGGCCGACCTGCTGCTCCTGGGGATGACCCACTATCCCCTGCTCGCCACCACCGACGACCAGATGGCGTCGCTCTTGCGCGGCCTGCTCAAGGATCCAGCCATACCGGCCGCCAAGACGGATCCGGCCAACTGGCCGGGCGCGATGCGCGCCGAGTGGGGCGACGACGAGGCCCGCGCCAGCGCGGCCGGCCACCGCGCCACCCTGGTGGCCGGCTTCGACCGCATGCGGGCGATACTCGACGAGTTCGACCCCGACTTCCTCCTCGTATGGGGCGACGACCAGTACGAGAACTTCAGGGAGGACATCGTGCCTCCCTACGCGCTGCTCGCCTATGGCGACATCGACGCCCAACCGTGGCAGAAGTACCCATGGCCGAACGTGTGGGACGAACCCAAGGACCAGGTGCACCACGTGAAAGGCCGGCCCGACGCGGCCCGCTGGTTGGCCGAGCGGTTGCTGGACGACGGCGTCGACGTCGCCTACGCCTACCAGCCGTTGCACCACCCCAGCCTGGCCCACGCGTTCATGAACACCCAGCTCTTCCTCGACTACCACCGCACCGGCTTCCCGTGGCCGATGGTGTGCATGCCCATCAACTGCTACGGGCGGCGTGTGATAGCGGCCCGCGGCTTCTACAACCCGTTCGGGAGCGAGGTGCCCCTCGATCCGCCCTCCCCGACGCCGCGGCGGCTGATGGACGTGGGCGCCGCGGTGGCGCGACACCTTCAGGCGAGCCCGTGGCGGGTAGCGCTGGTGGCGTCGTCGTCGTGGTCCCACGCGTTCCTCACCGACAAGACGTGGCGGCTGCAGCCCGACATCGCGTCGGACCGTCGTCTCTACGACGCGCTCGCCGCCGGTCACTACACCGAGTGGGAGACCACCACGACGGCCGCCATCGAGGACGCCGGCCAGCAGGAGGTCCTCAACTGGTTCTGCCTGGTCGGCGCGGCGCGCGAGCTGGGCCTCGGCGCTCCCGAAGAGCACGAGTTCGTGGAGACGCACTGCTTCAACTCGAACAAGGTGTTCGCCCGCTGGCCGGTGAGCCGGTGACCGGCCGCCTGGAGGGCAAGGTCGTCCTCGTCACCGGAGCCAGCCCCAACATCGGCGGTGTCGCCGCGTCCGGCTTCGCTTCCGAGGGGGCCCGCGTCGCGTGCAACGACATCCGCCCGGAGGTCGCCGAGGACCGGGCCGCTCGGATCACCACCGCGGGCGGCGAGGCGATCGCCGTGCCTGGTGACGTCACCGACCCCGATCAGATGGCGGCGGCCGTGGCGGCCGTGCTCGAACGCTGGGGACGCATCGACGTGCTCCTGAACAACGCCGTGCGCTTCGACGCCCGCGGGGTGCTCGACATGCCGCTCGACGCCTTCCGCCGCCAGGTCGACATCATCCTCGGTGGCGCCTTCATCGTCACCAAGCTCGTCGCCACGTCCATGATCGAACGCGGCGTGCGCGGATCGATCATCAACGTGCTCTCGACCGCGGCGTGGCAGGGCCAGGCCGGCAACGTCGGCTACTGCTCGGCCAAGTCCGGCCTCATCAACTTCACGCGCTCGGTCGCCATGGAGCTCGCCCCCCACGGCATCCGCGTCAACGGGTTCACCCCGACCGCCACCATGCCCGACGACCCCACGCTGGCCGCCGCCTTCGCCGGTGCCGCCGACAAGATGCGCAGTACGGGCGTCATGGACTTCGCCGGCCAGAACCCGTGGGAACGCCTACCGACCCCGAGCGACTACGTCGGGCCGCTCGTGTTCCTCGCCTCCGACGACTCCACGCTCATGACCGGCAGCAACCTCACCATCGACGGCGGCGCCACTGCCAAGTACTGGCCCCAGGCCCCGCGACGATGACCTCCCCGTCGACCCACGAGCTCGACACCGCAGCGCGCTCGCTCCTCTCGCCGGCCACCTACACCGACCCCGGCCAGGTCGACGCGGCTGCGGCACTACTGCGCAACCACTCCCCCATCCACCACACCGAGCACCCCGACCACCGGCCCCTCTGGGTGCTCACCCGCTACGCCGACATCCGCGAGGTCGAAGCCCACGCCCCCGAATGGGGCCAAGGCGGCCACCCGTTCCTGCGGACCCGGGAGGAAGCCCGACGCCTCCGAAGCGGCGCGGTGCAGCGCGTCCGCATGCTCATCGACTACGACGGCGACGAACACCGCGCCTACCGCTCCATCACCCAGCAGTGGTTCACCCCTCGCACCCTCGCCGGGCTCGACACCAGGGTGCGCGAGCTCGCCCGCCGCGCCGTCGACAAGATGGAAGCCGCCGACGGCCGTTGCGACTTCGCACAGGACGTCGCCGTGCACTTCCCGCTCGAGACGATCCTGTCGCTGCTCGGGCTCCCCGAGTCCGACTTCCCCTTCCTGCTACGCATCAGCCAGCAGCTACTGAACTCGACGACCGACGCCACCGCCCAGCCCCGCACCGAGCAGCAACAGCGCGAGCTCATGAGCACGTTCGTCGAGTACTTCACCGCCGTCACCCGCGATCGGCGCGCCCGACCCACCGACGATCTCGCCTCGGCCATCGCCAACGCCGACGTGCCCGGTGTGGGCGAGATGCCGATGCCCGACGCCATCGGCTACTACATCATCCTGTCGGTCGCTGGCCACGAGACCACCTCGGCCTCGATGGCCTCCGGCGTCCTGGCCCTGTGTCAGAACCCGGCCCAGTACGGGTTGCTCCGCCTTGGTGTCGACGACGGGCGCCTGCTCATGAACGCAGCCGACGAGACCATCCGCTGGGCCACCCCCGTGAAGCACTTCTGCCGCACCGCATACGCCGACTACACGCTGTCGGGCCACCGCTTCGCCGCCGGTGACGTCGTCTTCATGTCGTACCCGTCCGCCAACCGCGACGAGCGCATCTTCGACGACCCGTACCGATTCGACATCCAGCGGTCGAACGCCAAGGACCACCTCGCGTTCGGATTCGGCGCCCACTACTGCCTCGGCGCCCAACTCGCACGCCTCCAGATCCGTGCCCTCCTCCGGGAAGTTGCCACACGGGTGGTCGCGATCGAGCAGGCCGGCGACGTGACGTACTCGCCGGAGATCGCCACCAGCGGACCGACCCGTCTACCGGTCACCTACCGCTTCGCAACCTGACCCGGGACCCTCGGGCGCGGCCCTCCGCGCCCGTCCTCCAGATCGACCCTGCGGGCGCAGCCCGCGCGCCGAACGACGCAGCGATCTCTCGGCCGTGCCGGCCTGACCCTGCCCACCGTGCGTCCGCCACGACTCGAAATCCCCGAAGAACTTGGATGTGCCGCTCAGCGGAACGCGAGACCGGGCCGAACTGGCGCGTTCTTCCAGCTCAGTGACGTGGGCCAGGTGGGGATCGAACCCACGACCAAGGGATTATGAGTCGCCTCCCAACCGTCCGCCGAGTACCGCCCCGTACGTTTGATCAGGCAACACGCCGGTCGCCGGTCCGTCGAGTGCCGTCCTGTACCGTCCCGTGCCGCCGAGAAACTTGGATGGAATCTTGGATGGCGGCGATGGCCTGGGCCTGCTCGAGTCGCTCGATCGGCCCCGAACGCAGCCACTCCGGGCCCTGCCCGGCAAGCGCACTGCCCCCACCCGACCACGACTACTGATGGCAAGGCTTGCCAACATGGGTACGATTGGTGCATGTCGACCATGAACGTGTCGCTGCCCGACGAGCTCCGAGCGTTCGTCGACGACCAGGTCACCGGCGGCCGCTACGGCTCCACCAGCGAGTACGTCCGCGAACTCATTCGCCGCGATCAGGACCGCCAACGCCTCCGCAGCCTGCTGCTCGACGGCGCCGGCTCCGAGCGCGGCCCACTCGCCGACGACACCTATTTCGCCAGTCTCCGCGACAGCCTCGGCTGACCCACCGGTGGCCACCCGGGTCCGGCTCCGCGGCCGCGCCGGAACCGACATCGACGACGCCATCGCCTACTACCGGAGCGAAGCAGGCGATGCCGTCGCGGGGCGCTTCATCGACGCGCTCGAACGCGCGCTCAGCCGCATCAGCCGAGACCCGCACGCCGGAGCGCTGCGCTTCGCGTTCGAACTCGACGTCCCCGGACTCCGCCACCTCGGGCTCGCCCGCTTCCCCTTCGCCGTGTTCTACATGGACACCACCGACGAGATCGACGTTTGGCGCGTCCTCCACACCCGACGAGACCTCCCAGGCGGCCTCACCGACCCACGATGACCCAGCGCCACTCGTCGCGCGCCGCACCGAGCTTCTGGACGGCTTCCTGCACGGTGGCCGTGACCGAGATGACCCGGGATCAACTCACTCCCGAACAACGCTCCAACGTCTGGCCCGGCTTCGATCTCCTCGACGGCCGAGGCTGGGGTTACGGCGTGTCCGTACTCGACGGCCAATACGGCTGGGACGGCGGACTCGGCGCCACGTGGTCGAACGTGCCGTCCGAAGATCTTGTCGTCGTCGTCCTCGCCCAACGCGCCGCCGACCACACCGGCATGCCGGCCGTCTGCGCAGACGTGCTCGCCGCCGCACGTAACACGAACTGACGACGCCGATCCGACAGACTCCCAACACCCGGTCTTCGGCCGAGGGTGGCAGCAGTGAACGCTCACCACGACGGTAATGAAGAACACAACTGCGGTCTTCGTCGTGTGTTCGCCTCAGCTCAGACGTGCAGGGTGGGCCGGTAGATGAGCTCTTGGGTGTGGCCGTCGAGCGTGCGGCTCTCGATCAGCTCGAGGTCGAAGTCGGACGCGCCTTGAAAGATCGGGTCGGTTCCTGTCTGACCGGTGATCACCGGGAAGACCGTCACCTGGACGCGGTCGACGAGGCCGGCGGCCATCAGCGCCCGGTTCAGCGACAAGCTGCCGTGCGAGCGCAACGGCACCTCGGATTCCTCCTTCAGCCGCGAGACGATGTCGACGGCGCCGCCGCTCACGACCGTTGCGTCCGGCCAGTCCAGCGACCCTTCGAGAGTGCTCGACACCACGGTCGCCGGCAGGTTCCTCATCCGGGTCACCCACGGGTCACGCACCTCGGAGTCCTCGGAGCTCGA
>JANPGL010000036.1:0-3569 GCA_031423915.1 Actinomycetes bacterium
CGTGGTCGGTGCACCACGGCGCCGGCCACACGGAGCGGCGCACGGGAAGTGGTGGTCAGCTCGACCGGTCGATCGCCGATGATCGGGGCACCCCACAGGTACGCCCCCGATCGGTGCGAGGCCAGCACAGGGCCCGAGGCGGCGAGAACGGCCGCAGCGATGCGGACGGTCGTGTCGATCGTGACGCCGGGGAGTGCGGCCACGCTTCGGCCCAGGCGGACGAGTTCGCCGCGAGCGGCGGCGCGGTCGAACGTGCGCGATGCGAGGCCGGCGGCCACCCACATCTCGCGGGTGACGAGCTGGTGATGGGCGCGGGCCCAGCGGGACAACGATGGTGGAAGCTGCACACCGTGAGCGAGGGAACAGCGACACCGGTTCCGGAAGCCGAGGCTCGCTCCTGGGTCAGATTTTGGCCGTATGTGGCTCAGACCTGACCCGTAGGACCGCCGCCGCGCTCAGCCCTCGTAGTGGGCGTCGGCGAGGGTCAGGGCCTCGTCGAGGACGGCGAGGCCGTGGCGGATGTCGTCGGGGCTGGTGGTGCACGGGGGCGTGACGTGGACCCGGTTGAAGTGGGCGAAGGGCCAGACGCCTTTGGCCTTGCAGGCGGCGACCACGTCGGTCACCGGCTTGGCGGCCGGGCCGGCGGCGTTGAACGGCACCAGCATTTCGCGGGTGTCGCGGTTCTTCACCAGCTCGACGGCCCAGAACACGCCGAGGCCGCGCACCTCGCCCACCGAAGGATGCCTGGACTGGATGTCGCGCAGTCCGGGCCCGATCACCGTCTCGCCCAGCATGCGGGCGTGCTCGACGATCTTCTCCTCTTTGAAGATGTTGATCGACGCCACGGCCGACGCGCACGCCAGCGGGTGGCCCGAGTACGTGAGCCCACCCGGGTACATGCGGTCCTTGAACGTGGCCGAGATCTTGTCGCTGATGATCACGCCGCCGAGCGGCACGTAGCCCGAGTTCACGCCCTTGGCGAAGCAGATCAGGTCGGGGGTGACGTCCCAGTGGTCGATCGCGAACCATTCGCCGCAGCGCCCGAACCCGGCCATCACCTCATCGGCGATCATCACGATGCCGAACTCGTCGCACAGGGCGCGCACGCCGGCCAGGTAGCCGGGCGGCGGCACGAGGATGCCGTTGGTGCCGATCACCGACTCGAGGATGAGGGCGCCGATGTAGGCCGGCCCTTCCATCGTGATGACGTCGCGTAGGTGGGTCAGCGCACGCTCGGTCTCCTCGGCCACGCTCGTCGAGTGGAAGGCCGACCGGTACGGGTACGGGCCCCAGAACTTGACGATGCCGGGCAGGCCGGGCTCGCTCGGCCAGCGGCGCGGGTCGCCGGTCATCTGCAGCGCCCCGGCGGTGGCGCCGTGGTAGCTGCGGTACATCGTGAGCACCTTGTGGCGACCGGTGTGGAGCCGGGCCATGCGGATGGCGTTCTCCGTCGCCTCGGCCCCGCCGTTGGTGAAGAACACCATGTTGAGGTCGCCGGGCGCCACCTCGGCGATGAGCCGGGCGGCCTCGCTGCGCTCGGCGTTGGCGTGGAACGGGGCGATGGTGCACAGGCGGCCGGCGGCCTCCTGGATGGCGGCCACCATCTTGGGGTGCTGGTGGCCGATGTTGACGTTCATCAGCTGCGACGAGAAGTCGAGGAAGCGGTTGCCCGCCTCGTCCCACATCCACGAGCCCTCGGCGCCGGCCACGACCATGGGGGTGATGGCCCCCTGGGCCGACCACGAATGGAACACGTGGGCCCGATCGTCGGCGTAGGCCCGGCTGGTGGAGGTGGTGGACACGCTGGTCATGCCGACGAGCGTATTCGTCCCCGCCGAGGCTGCACAGAGGGCACTTTGTGCCCGGACAGAACCGGCCGTCGATCACGCCCGGCCGAGTTTCGGCCGTGTGAAGAGATTTGTGCGGACACAAAGCATCTATTGCGGGCGCGAAACTGTGTCCCTACCATCCGCCGCATCGGGACCAACGGAGAAGGAGTGCCGATGGCGAACGTCGTGCGTGCCGCGTTGCTGCAGACCGACTGGTCGGGCGACAAGGAATCGATGATCGACAAGCACGAGGAGCAGGCCCGGCTGGCGGCCGCCCAGGGTGCCCAGGTCATGTGCTTCCAGGAGCTCTTCTACGGGCCCTACTTCTGCCAGGTGCAGGAGACCGAGTACTACGGCTACACCGAGCTGATCCCCGACGGTCCGACGACCCAGCGCTTCCAGTCGGTGGCCCGCGAGATCGGCATGGTGATGGTGCTGCCCATGTACGAGTACGTGCGCGACGGGCTGTACTACAACACCGCCGCGGTCATCGACGCCGACGGCACGTACCTGGGCAAATACCGCAAGCAGCACATCCCCCACACCAAGGGCTTCTGGGAGAAGTTCTACTTCCGGCCCGGTGACGGCGGGTACCCGATCTTCGAGACCGCCGTCGGCAAGGTCGGCGTCTACATCTGCTACGACCGCCACTTCCCGGAAGGCTGGCGCGCCCTCGGCGTGAACGGCGCCCAGATCGTGTTCAACCCCTCGGCCACCAGCCGCGGCCTGTCGAACTACCTGTGGAAGCTCGAGCAGCCGGCCGCCGCGGTGGCCAACGAGTACTACATCGGCGCCATCAACCGGGTCGGCGTCGAGCCGCTGGGCGACGACGACTTCTACGGCACCAGCTACTTCGTCGACCCCGAGGGCAAGTTCGTGGGCGAGGTGGGCGACCCCTACAAGCCCGAGCTGATCGTGCGTGACCTCGACATGGACCTCATCAAGACCGTCCGCGACCGCTGGGCGTTCTACCGTGATCGGCGTCCCGACGCTTACGGCGACCTCACGAAGGACTGACCCATGGCCCGCACCCTCATCGTCAACGGCTCCGTCATCTCGCCCACCGGCACGTCGCCCGCCGACGTGCTCATCGACGGCGAGACCATCGCCGCCGTGCTCGCACCGGGCCAGGCGGCCCTGCTCGGCATCACCGCCGACCGCACCATCGACGCGTCGAACAAGTACGTGCTGCCGGGCGGCATCGACGTGCACACCCACATGGAGCTGCCCTTCGGCGGCACCGCGGCCAACGACACGTTCGAGACCGGCTCGCGGGCCGCGGCGTGGGGCGGCGTCACCACGATCGTCGACATGGCGTTGCAGCGTTACGGCGAGAACGTGATCGACGGCCTGGCCGAGTGGCACCGCAAGGCCGCCGGCAACTGTGCCGTCGACTACGCCTTCCACCAGATCATCGGCGGCATCGACGACGAGAGCCTGAAGGCGCTGCGCTACCTCACCGAGCACGAGGGCATCACCAGCTTCAAGCTGTTCATGGCGTACCCCGGCGTGTTCTACAGCGACGACGGCCAGATCCTGAAGGCGATGCAGACCGCTGCCGACTGCGGCGCGGTGATCATGATGCACGCCGAGAACGGCATCGCGATCGACGTGCTCGTCGCGCAGGCCCTCGAGCGCGGCGAGACCGACCCGAAGTACCACTCGTACACGCGGCCCTCGGCGCTCGAGGGCGAGGCCACCCACCGCGCCATCGTGCTGGCCAACGTGGCCGGCAACGTG
>JANPGL010000037.1:0-6249 GCA_031423915.1 Actinomycetes bacterium
GGTGGGCGGGCGGCGCCCCCGGGCCCTGTGGGCGGGCGGCGCCGGGGGGGGGGGGGGGGCCCCCGCCCCCCCCCCCCACCCCGTGATGTATTCCTAGGTGGAAACGAGGAGCCGCTTTGTTCCGTTTCGTGGTGCGCCGCATGTTGTGGGCGATCCCGCTGCTCATCCTGATCAGCTTCATGGCGTTCTCTGCCGTGCGAGCCAGCACCGATCCGGTGGCGGCCTTCAAGCGAGCGAACCCCCGGACGACGCTGGAGCAGCTCGAGGTCTACAAGAAGGAAAAGGGCCTCACGGGGAGCATCCCGGCGCAGTACGTGCACTGGGTGAAGACCTTCGTGAAAGGCGACCTGGGCACGTCGATCAAGACGAACAAGCCCGTCGCCACCGACCTGAAGCGGGCCCTGGCCAACTCGGTCACGCTCGGGTTGTTCGCGTCGTCGTTCGCCGTACCGATCGGGCTCGGCATCGGCGTCCTGGCGGCGAAGAAGCAGTACTCGTTCTTCGATTCCTTTGCCACGACCAGCGCCTTCGTCGGCGTGTCCATCCCACCGTTCATCTCCGGCGTGCTGCTCAAGCTGCTGTTCGCCATCGGCTTCACGAAGTGGTTCCACCTCGACAAACCGTTCTTGCCCACGGCCGGCATCTACCCGCCGGGTCACGTGGGCTTCGACCTGGTGCTGCGGGTGAAGCACATGATCCTGCCGGCCATCGTGCTGGCCATCCAGACCATCGCCGTGTACAGCCGCCTCATGAGGGCATCGCTGCTCGAGGTCATGAACTCCGACTACATGCGCACCGCTCGGGCCAAGGGCATCTCCGAGACGCGGGTGCTCGTGAAGCACGCCCTGCGCAACGCCTTCATCCCCGTCGTCAACTTCGGTGCGCTCGACATCGGCTCGATCGTGGGCGGCCTCATCATCACCGAGGTCATCTTCGAACAGAAGGGCATGGGCAACTTCTTCCTCGTCGCCCTGGCCAACGGGGACTACCCGCAGCTGATGCCCTACATCGTGATCGTCGTGATCTCGGTGATCGTGTTCAACCTGCTCGCCGATCTCGCGAACGGCTGGCTCGACCCGAGGATCCGTCTTGGCTGACATTCTGACTCCCCTGGACGCCGAGCCCGAGCTGGAGCCGACGAACACCGACGCGGCCGAGGGCCTGGTGGGCTCGGTGTCGCCCGGTCGCATGGCGGCCCGTCGCTTCCTCCACCACCGCCTCGCCATGCTGTCGCTGCTGGTGCTGCTGTTCGTGGCGGTCGTGTGCATCCTCGCCCCGCTGCTGGCGCCGTACGCCGAGAACCAGCGCGTCACGGCGCTGGCCAAACCGCTGACACACCCGCCGTCGCAGTCGGTCCACTTCGGCACCGACTCCATCGGCCGCGATCTGTTCAGCCGGGTCATGTGGGGCGGGCGGGTGTCGTTGTTCATCGGCATCGCCGTCGCTCTGTCGTCCAGCATCGTCGGCACGCTCGTCGGCGCCTTTTCGGCGCTGCGGGGCGGCTTCATCGACGACGTGCTGATGCGGGTCACCGATGTGTTCATCGCCCTGCCCCTGCTGGTGTTCCTTCCCCTCATCGCCCAGCTGCCGACCCGGCAGAAGTGGGCGGCCTCGCTCATCGGCGACAAAGGGTCCGTGCGGCTCATGATCACCGTGCTGTCGGTGTTCGCCTGGATGCCGACCGCACGCATCGTGCGAGGCGTGGTGCTCAGCCTGAAGGAGAAGGAGTTCATCGAGGCGGCCAGAGCCATGGGGGCCAAAACCCGGCGCATCATCCTGAGCCACCTCATCCCGAACGCCATCGGCACCATCGTGGTGACGGCCAGCTTCACCGTGGCGGGCGCCATCGGCACGGAGGCGACGTTGTCGTACTTCGGCTTCGGTATCGACCCGCAGCAGGCGAGCTGGGGCAACCTTCTCACCGACTCCAAGACGGCCATCGGTGCCGGCTACTGGTGGCTGGTTCTCTTCCCCGTTCTGGCGCTGCTCGTCACCGTGCTCTCGGTGAACTTCCTGGGCGACGGCCTGCGTGACGCCTTCGACCCCAAGCAGGGCAAGTCGTGAGCAACGGCAGCGAGCCGTCGACACCGCACGTACTCGAGATCCGCGACCTGCGCGTCAGCTTCCCGACCGACGACGGCATGGTGCAGGCCGTGCGCGGCGTCGACCTCGACGTGGGTGCCGGCGAGCTCGTCGGCGTCGTGGGCGAGTCGGGCTCCGGCAAGTCGGTCACGTTCCTGGCGGCCATGGGCCTGCTCCCCAAGCGCGCCAAGATCACCGGTTCCGTGAAGGTGGCGGGCGACGAGCTGGTCGGCGTTCCCGACCGGCAGATGCGCAAGGTCCGCGGCAAGAAGATCGCCATGATCTTCCAGGATCCGCTGTCGGCCCTGAACCCGGTCCACAAGATCGGCGACCAGGTGGCCGAGATGGTGCTGGCGCACACCGACATGTCGAGGTCCAACGCCCACGATCGAGCCATCGACCTGCTCGACATGGTGGGTATCCCGCAGCCCCGGCAGCGGGCCAAGCAGTACCCGCACGAGTTCTCGGGCGGCATGCGCCAGCGCGTGATGATCGCCATGGGCGTCGCCAACGACCCCGAGGTGCTCATCGCCGACGAGCCCACGACCGCACTCGACGTGACCGTTCAGGCGCAGATCCTCGAGGTCATCCAGCGCGTCCAGCACGAGATGAACACCGCCGTGGTGTTCATCACCCACGACCTCGGCGTGATCGCTCGCATCGCGTCGCGCGTGCAGGTGATGTACGCGGGCCGAGCGGTCGAGCGGGCCCTTGTGGACGACCTGTTCGCCCACCCTGCCCACCCGTACACGACAGGTCTGCTCACCTCGCTGCCCGGTCGCGTCGGCACCCGGCTGATCCCCATCACCGGTGCCCCACCGAACATGCTGAAGCCGCCGTCGGGGTGCGCCTTCCGGCCACGGTGTGCCCACGCCGCTGCGGTGTGCGCCGAGGGTGATCCGCCGCCGCTCAGGCCGTTCGGTACGCAGGAGACGGCGTGTGTGCGCATCGACGAGCTGACCCAGGTGGCGCGATGACCGGCGTGATGCTCGAGGTCACGGACCTCGTCAAGAACTTCTACGGCAAGTCGTCGTCGGGCATTCGCACCACGAAGTACACGGTGCAGGCCGTGTCGGGCGTGTCGTTCGAGCTCGACCAGGGCAAGACGCTCGGGTTGGTGGGGGAGTCGGGGTCCGGCAAGTCCACGGTCGGCCGGTGCGTCCTGCAGCTGATCAAGCCGACGTCGGGCTCGGTGAAGTACAACGGCGCCGAGCTCACGACCATGGGTGCGGGCCAGCTGCGCGGGCTGCGGCGTGAGATGCAGATCGTCTTCCAGGACCCGTACGCGTCGCTCGACCCGCGCATGACGGTCGGTTCGTCCATCGCCGAGCCCCTCAAGATCCATGGCATACCCGGCAACCACGAGCACAAGGTCCGCAACCTGCTCGATCTCGTGGGTCTGTCACCGCTGCACGCCAAGCGCTTCCCGCACGAGTTCTCGGGAGGCCAACGCCAGCGGATCGGCATCGCCCGGGCGCTCGCCCTCGACCCGAAGCTGCTGGTGCTCGACGAGCCGGTGTCGGCCCTCGACGTGTCGATCCAGGCCGGGGTGATGAACCTGCTCGAGGACATCCAGAACGAGCTCGGGCTAGGCTACCTGTTCATCGCCCACGATCTGTCGGTGGTGCGCCACATCTCGGACATGGTCGCCGTGATGTACCTCGGCAAGCTCGTCGAGATGGCTTCGTCGGAGGACATCTTCACGCAGCCCGCCCACCCGTACACCCAGGCCCTGCTGTCGGCGGTGCCCCAGCCCGATCCCGCCACCGAGCGGGAGCGCCGCCGCGTGGTTCTCACCGGCGACGTGCCGAGCCCCATCAACCCGCCGAGCGGGTGCCGGTTCCGGACCAGGTGCCCGAAGGCCGCCGACATCTGTGCGACCGAGGAACCGGCGCTGGCCGACCCCGGCGTGGGCCATCCGGTGGCCTGCCACTTCGCCGAAGTGAAGGCCATGGTCTGACGATCGGGCGCTCCGGCTGGTAGATTCGTCGGCCGTGCGCACTGTGCTGTTGTGGATCACCGCCATCCTGAACGTGGGCTCCCTGTTCGCCATGGTCGCGGGCATCCTGCTCCATAGCGGCCGTGGCGGTGGCCTGTCCGACATGTTCGGCGGGGCGTCGGGCGCAGCGCTCGGGTCCACCGCGGCCGAGCGCAACCTCAACCGCATCACCATGATCTTCGCCCTCGTCTGGGTGTTCACGGTGGTGGCGATGGGGCTGTTCCTGCAGGGCTGATCCTCTTGGGACAGCCGCGCAGCGAGGTGTACGATCTACCGGCTACGTCGAAGTGGCGGAATGGCAGACGCGCTAGCTTGAGGTGCTAGTGGGTGTAAACCCGTGGGGGTTCAAGTCCCCCCTTCGACACTGATCGGTCCCCACCACTACAGGGGTTGGAGCGCACCGCGGTGGAGCCGGTACCCGCTCCAGGCCGGCGTTCCTCGGTCAAGGGAACGACGACGCGACGTTGGGCGCAACGTCAGGTGCACCAGTGCACGACCGGCACGCGGGCCGCCGTCACGGCCACCAGCGCCATCGTCGCCAGCGGCAACGCGGCGAGACCGGCCACGAGCACTCGCCCCCGGCCGGAGGAGCGGCGCAGCAGACGGAACGTGACCACGCCGTGGACGACCACCAGCACGGCGCCCATCGCCACGTACCACTGGGGTGGCGGAGGGTCCTCGGGGAGGATCTCGGAACAGACGAAGTCCGGCATCGCACCGACCAGGCAGAGGTGGACGAGCACGACGACCGTGGACCAGAGCACCCCGAGGCGGATGACTCGGGACGGCGCTGAAGTCGTGTTCGACGGTTCGTTTCGCCGACTGCGCACGCCGGGGGAACTCGGTGTGGACATCTCGGGCCTCCGTCGTCTCGATCGAACGCCCGTGAGGCCCGGAGGGAAAGGGGACAAGAGCGCTTCTCGTGACCCCCGTTGGGCCCGAGCGGGCGGTTCGAGACCGCCGCTGGGGGCGGGTACCTTCGAGGGCATGGCACTCGAAGTGATCGACGTCCCGTCGGCGTCCCGGTTCGAGCTCCGCGACGGCGACGCGGTCGTCGGGGTCGCCGAGTACCACCTCGACGGCAACGTGGTCGTCGTCCCGCACACGGAGATCCGGCACGACCGTCGAGGCGGGGGCCTGGGTGCCGTCCTGGTCGCCGGTGTCCTCGACCAGATCCGGGCGGCCGGGCGGTCGGTGCGGCCGCAGTGCTGGTACGTCGCGCAGTTCCTCGGTGAGCACCCGGAGTACGTCGACATCGTCGAGCGGTGACTGACCGTGACGGCCTTAGCTAAGCTAGGACCGTGTCGACCTTCATCGTGAACACGCACCAGGCGAAGTCACGCTTGTCGGAGCTCATACGCGAAGCGGAGCAGGGGCACGAGGTGATCGTCGCCCGTAACGGCCTGCCCGTCGCCAAGATCATCCCGTGGCCCCCCACCCGTCCGGTGCGCACGCCCGGCAGCTGGGCCGGTCGCGTCACGTACGAGTCGGACGACGTCGGGCCGGACGAGGACGTGGTCGCACTGTTCCACGACTCGGCATCGGCGCCCCTCCCGTGAGGCTCCTCGTCGACAGCCACGTCGCGCTGTGGTGGGCTCGAGGGCAGCTCGTCGCTCGGGTCGTCGTGCCGCAACGAGTTGGGTACGGCCGACGAGGTGTTCTTCTCGTCGGTGACGCCGTGGGAGCTCGGTATCAAGCGAGCGCTGGGCAAGGTCCGGTTTCCCGACGGCCTCTCCGACGCGTTGATCGCCGCCGGCATGCTGCCCCTGGCCATCACCGCCGCGCATGCGGAGCGTGCTCCCTCGCTGCCTCGCCACCACGCCGACCCGTTCGATCGCATGCTCGTCGCCCAGGCTCAGCTCGAGGCGCTGGTGCTCGTCACCGCGGACCGGGCGCTGCGTCCCTACGACGTCACGTTGCTCGACGCCCATCTCTGAGACGCCCCCTGTGAGTGCCAGACTCGCGCCATGACGAGCGACCTGGTGCGCCTCGAGCGCCACGACGACGTGTTCGTGCTGACGATGACGGCGGGCGAGAACCGGTGGACGACCACGTTCACGCGGGCGTTCGCCGCCGCCCTCGACGAGGTGGAGGCCTCGAGCGGCCCGGCCGCGCTGGTCACGGCGTCGGCGGACCCGAAGTTCTTCTCCAACGGCCTCGACGTCGAG
>JANPGL010000038.1:0-3082 GCA_031423915.1 Actinomycetes bacterium
GGCCAGCAGGTCGTCGTACCCGGCGACGCGGGCCACCTCGCGCAGCGACAGCTGGTAGTCGCCGATGTCGTAGTTGGCGCCGGTGAGCGTGGTGTACGGGAACACGTCGGCGTCGAGCACGTTGCGGCGGCGGATCTCGAGAGGGTCGATGCCCAGCTCGTCGGCCGCCATGTCCATGAGACGCTCGAGGAACGCCGCGGCCTCGGGCCGGCCGGCGCCGCGGAACGCCCCGACGGGTGTGGTGTTGGTGAGCGCGACGGCGACGTCGTAGCGGATGGCCGGGATCTTGTAGACGCCTTGGGCCATCGTGCGGGTCGGGCCCATGGCCAGGCCGCCACCGAAGCCGCCGTAGGCGCCGGCGTCGCCGACCATGCGGCAGTGCAGGCCGGTGATGTGGCCGTCGCGCGTGAAGCCCATCTCGACGTACTGCACCTGGCCGCGCCCGTGGGGCAGCGACACCATGTTCTCCGACCGGGTCTCCACCCACACGACCGGCGCGCCGATCTTGCGGGCCACGCCGATGGCGACGACGTGCTCGGCGGTGATGCCGGCCTTGCCTCCGAAGCCGCCGCCCACGTCGGGCGTGATCACCCGCATCTGGCGGGGCTTCAGGCCGAAGAGCCGGGCCGACAACATGCCGAACAGGTGGGGCATCTGGGTCGACACGTACACGGTGAGCTCGTGCCCGTCGTCGTCGGCGGTGGGCTTCACGAGGATGGCGTTGCCCTCCATCGGCACCACGGCGATGCGCTGGTTCTCGAAGCGGCCGCGGATCACCACGTCGGCGCCCGCCAGCGGGTCGGTGTCGTCGCGCAGACCGGCGGCCATGTTCGTGCCCATGGCCTCGAACTGCACGGGGGCATCGGGTGCCAGCGCGGCCTCCATGTCGACGGCGGCGCCGAGCGGCTCCCACTCGACGATCACGGCGTCGACCGCGTCGGTGGCCTCGGCCTTCGTACGCGCCGCGATGACGGCCACCGGGTCGCCCACGAAACGGGCCTTGTCGTCGGCGAGCGGCGGGCGGGCGGTGGCGTCGTTGAGCGCGGCGCCGAACGGGAAGAAGCGGGGCAGGCCGAGCTGCTCGCCCGTCAGCACGGCGACGACGCCGGGCATGGCTTCGGCCTCGCTCGTGTCGATCGACACGATGCGGGCATGAGCGTAGGGCGAGCGCACGAAGGCGAGGTGCAGCAGCCCGTCGAGCTGCATGTTGCCGATGTAGGTGCCCAGGCCCTGCAGCAGCGCAGGGTCTTCGACGCGGGTGACGGACGTACCGAGGATCGAACCAGCCATGGGCCGGACCTTACGCAATGGGACGCCGGGCGCCGAACGCCGCACCGGCGCGACGTCAGTGCGCGCAGGCGCAGGGGATGGCCTGGCAGCGCGGGCAGCCGTCGGCGTAACGGGCGACGGCCTCGTTCAGCGGGATGTCGATCTGGTTGGCCAGGCTGGCCAGCCACGCCAGCACGTCGCCCAGCTCGTGGACCTGCTGGTCGCGCGTGCCCTTGCGGACGGCCTGGGCCAGCTCGCCGAGCTCTTCGGCCAGCCAGGCGATGGTGGCGGGCACGCCGCGGGCGCGGTCCTGGGCGCCATAGGTGTCGTCCATCAGCTGCTGGAAGGTGGCGAGGTCCATGGGTCGGTCAGTGTCGCGCACGTGTGCGTACCCCCTACGGACGACGGCGAGCGGCGCTGAGCGCACGCTGGCGTCATGCGTTCCCGTACCACCCTCCTGGCGACGGTCGCCGCCGCCCTCCTGCTGGCCACGGCGTGCGAGTCGACGACGAGCTCGGCCTCCGACCCGGCGCCGGCGAGCGCGACGCCGACCGCCGCCCCGACCAACCCCGCGACGGCGCCGCCCGCCAGCACCGCCGCACCGTCGACCGCGCCCCCGGCCTCGACGGCACCGACCACCGAGGTCGACGACCCGACGAAGCGGGCCGCCTTCTGCGCTGCGGCCACGGAGACGAAGCGTCGAGCCGACCTGGCCATCACGGCGTCCGAGGATGCCGGGGACCTCGTCATCGGCATGGCAGAGGTGTTCCGCATCCTGCCGCCGGCCGCGCACACGGCGCGGCTGAAGGCGCTCACCAACCAGTTGGCCGAGCGCTACGCGAAGGCCGCGGCCGGCGTTCTCGTGATCTCGGACATGGCCACCAAGGATCCGCTCGGCTTCGTCGACAAGGTGAACGAGCTGGTGGCGCCCGCGCTCGAGCCGTTCTCGTTCGTCGAGGAGTACGTGCGGGAGAACTGTGGCTTCAGCCTGTTCCTCACGGAGGACGGCAGCATCCCCGGGTAGGTTGCCCCCATGGCCGATCTGGTGGCGCTCGCGATGCCGGGTGGCCCGGGGTTCGTGGACATGTTGCGCCGCGTGTGGGACGCGGGCGACGCGGTGTTCCCCCTCGATCTGCGGTTGCCCGAGACGCAGCAGCGCCGGGTGCTGGCCGCCATGGGGCCCGCTCGGCTCGTCGACGCGGCCGGCGACATCACGGCGCTCGACGGCGCCCGCCCGGTCGAGCCGGGTGACGCGTTCGTGCTGGCCACGAGCGGCACGACCGGCACGCCGAAGGGCGTGGTGCTCACGCACGACGCGGTGGCGGCGTCGGCCAGGGCCACCAGCGCCCGGCTCGGGGTGGTGGCGGGCGACCACTGGCTCTCGTGCCTGCCGCTCGCCCACGTGGGCGGGTTGTCGGTGGTGACGCGGGCGCTCGTGACCGGCACCGGCCTCACGGTGCTGCCGGCGTTCGACCCCGAGGCGGTGCACGCGGCGGTGCAGGCCGGCGCGAACCTGGTGTCGCTCGTGAACACGGCGCTGCTGCGGATCGACCCGGGGTGGTTCCGAGCGATCCTGCTCGGCGGGGCCAAGCCGCCGGACGACCCGCCGCCCAACGCGGTGACGACGTACGGCATGACCGAGACCGGCAGCGGGTGCGTGTACGACGGCGTGCCGCTCGACGGCGTCGAGGTGCGCGTCGACGATGCCGGGGCGATCCACGTGCGGGCGGCCCTGCTGCTGCGGGCCTACCGCGACGGCACGGTGCCGCTCGACGCCGACGGCTGGTTCCGCACGGGTGACCTGGGCGAGTGG
>JANPGL010000039.1:0-9697 GCA_031423915.1 Actinomycetes bacterium
CGGCCTGCTGTTCGACCGGCCACCGTTGGTGCTCGAGTTCACGTCGCCGAACCTCGTCGGCACCCACGCGGTGATCTCGAACCACTTCGCGTCGAAGGGCAACCCCGACGAGCAGTGCCGGGCCAAGCAGGCCGCGTTCAACCGCGACATCGCCGCCACGCTGCGCACCGCCGGCAAGAAGGTCATCGTCACCGGCGACATCAACGCCTTCGAGGACGAGCCGGCGCTCACGACCCTCACGGCGCCGGGCACGAACCTGACCAACCTGTGGAGCACGGCGCCCGCCGACCAGCGCTACAGCTTCCAGTTCAACGGCCTGCTGCAGACGCTGGATCACATGGTCGTCGACGACGGCATCCTGCCTAGCGTCGTCGGCTTCCAGTACGGCCACTTCGACGCCGACTACTACTTCCGGGCCACGGCCGGCGACGGCCACCACGTCAGCGACCACAGCCCGCCCGTGCTCACGCTGGCCAGCGGCTGCGGTGCGCCGACCGGCCACGCCGTGTCGGGCTTCGACTGCCGCCCCGACCGGGTCCTCGTGCAGGGCTCCGACGCCGGCGCCGGGCTCGGCTCGCTCGTGGCGACGTCGTACAACGGTTCGCCCGGCTGCACGACGAACAACACCGTGGCGCCGTACGACGGCTGCGTGGTCGGCCAGACCGGTCCGGGCGCCGGCGCCTACGCCGACTGGGACCACGACGTCGTCGCCAACGTGCCCGGCACGTCGTCGGCGGCGGGTCTGGCCCAGCTGGCCAACCCCGGCACGGTGGTCAACGCCGGCGACGTCGCCCGCTCGGTGATCGGTGGCGGGAACGTCGCCAACTCCGACTGGGCGTTCGCCAGCGAGGGCATCGCTGTCGTCGCCGTGAACGCGGCCGTGCGGGGTCGCAGCACGGTGTCGCTGGCCGTCACCAAGGCCCAGCTGCAGTCGGTGTACGAGGGCGGCAACGGCGTGTGCGACTCCACGCTCACGTGGGCGGCGCTCGGCGACACCGGCGCCAACGCCGCCGATCTCGTCCTCCCCTTCGGCATGCTGACGACCGCCGATTCGTTCGCGGTGTTCGACGCCTACCTCGGCGGTGGTCTCGCCACGGCCGACTGCCTGCCCGCCACCGCGTACCGCCCGAACGACGGCAACGTCGCCAACCTCACGGCGCCGACGGCCGACGCCGCCACGGCGGCCCGGTACGCGTCGGGCCAGGGCCTTTGGTGGATGCCGGGCTCGGTGCTCACCGCCGCTCCCGTCCGCAGCGCCGGCCTGTCGCCCCTGACGCTCGAGGGGATCAGCTACGCCTCCACCGCGTACCCGTTGCGCCGCACGCTGTCGTTCGTCACGAGGGACGCCGACGCCGCCTTCTGCACCGGGGCGGGCGCACCCGTCGCCGGGTGCACCGCCGCCAGCACCACGGCGACCTACGCCATCGGGGCCGACAACGTGGCCGGCACGGCGGGCGCCCTGCGCGAATTCGTCCGTTTCGTGTGCCGGGTGAACCGTCAGGTCGGCGATCCGACCACGCCGGCGACGCCGGTGCCGCTGCTCTACACGAGCCGCATCACCGGCGCCATCCAGCAGTCGGGCTTCTCGACGACCGTGCCGGGCGCCAACTTCGGCCGCTGCCGGGGCAGCTGACCGGCACGGCGGTCGGGCGGGGCCCTCAGAGCTTGGTGCGGCTGTACTCGGCGGCCCGGGCCATCACTTCGTCACCGGCCTTGGCCACGCTGCCGGCGTCGAACGGCGGCTGGGGGTCGTACTCGATCATGAGCTGCATGGCCTTGGCGGCCACGTCGTCGACGAGGAGCTCGGACAGGCGCAGTGCCATGTCGATGCCCGAGGAGACCCCGGCCGCGGTGATGATGCGCCGGTCGAGGTGCTCGACCACGCGCGTGCCGGTGGGTTCGGCACCGAGCTTGCGCAGGAGCTCGTACGCGCCCCAGTGCGTGGTGGCGGTGAGCCCGTCGAGCAGCCCGGCGGCGGCCAGCACGAGCGAGCCGGTGCACACCGATGTCGTGTAGCGCGACGTGGCGTGCGCGGTGCGGAGCCAGGGCAGGATGGGGTGGTCGGAGAGCAGCGCCCGGGTGCCCATGCCACCCGGCACGACGATCACGTCGGGGTCCGGCAGGTCGCCGTAGGCGGCGTCGACGACGAGGCCGAGGAAGCCGTTGTCGGTGCGAACCGTCTGGCCCGCCCGCTCACCGACGAACGTGACGGTGGCGTCGGGCAGGCGCTGCAGCACCTCGTACGGCCCGATGCCGTCGAGCGCGGTCAACTTGTCGAACAACGGGATGGCGATGCGCACGGTGGACTCCTGAACGGGTTAGGCGGAACGGACGGCGAAGACACGGCGGTAGTGGTCGGGGGGCACGCCGAGCTGGCGCAGGAAGGCTCGTCGCATGGTCTCGGCGGTGCCGAAGCCGCAGCGTGCCGCCACGGCGGCCACGCCGGCGCGCTCGGTCTC
The DNA here is from genome assembly GCA_031423915.1 of Actinomycetes bacterium. Taxonomy (GTDB): domain Bacteria; phylum Actinomycetota; class Acidimicrobiia; order Acidimicrobiales; family Ilumatobacteraceae; genus JANMAT01. Next base: position 2,460 of record JANPGL010000039.1, read on the forward strand.
GAGCAGGCGGCGGGCCGCGTCGACCCGGATGCGCTCCACGTACCGGCCGGGCGCCATGCCGACCTCGGCGTGGAACAGACGGGCGAAGTGGCGGGCCGACAGGCCGGCATGCCGGGCCAGCACGGGCACGCTCAGGTCGGCCCCCGGGTCGGCGTGGACGAGGTCCTGGGCGGCCCGCACGGGGGCTCGCTCCACGGGCTCGGACCACACCGGCGCAGCGAACTGGGTCTGGCCGCCGGGACGACGCAGGAACACCACGAGCCAGCGGGCCACGACCTGGGCCACCTCGGCGCCGCAGTCGTCCTCCACGAGGGCCAGGGCCAGGTCGATGCCGGCGGTGACGCCCGCCGACGTCCACAGGTCGCCGTCGCGGATGTAGATGGGGTCGGCGTCCACTTCGGTGGCCGGGTGACGGGCCGCGAGCTGGCCGGCGCGCGCCCAGTGCGTGGTGACACGGCGGCCGTCGGTGAGGCCCGCCGCCGCCGCGATGAACGTGCCACTGCACACGCACACCGTGCGGCGGCTGCGCGCCGAGGCCCGGGCCACCCAGCGCACCAGCGCATCGTCGGTGCGCACGACGCGGGCGGCGTCGCCCCCGGGGACGAGCAGGGTGTCGATGGTGGTCCGGTCGAGGCTGTCCAGGGCTGCGGGCGCATCGAGCCGCAGGCCGCTCTCGCACACGACCGGACCCGCGGCCCGGGCCACGACCCGCAGGTCGTAGCGGGCGTCGCTGCGGCCCTGGGCGTCGAGCACCGAGTTGGCGCCGGCGAACACCTCGTGGGGCCCCACGAGGTCGAGCGGCTGGAGCCCGTCGTAGGCGACGAGGGCGACGAGTCTTCGATCGGGCACTCCCCCACGATGCGACGCGGCGGCCATGGCGTCAACGCCATGGACCCCACGAATTCGGCCATCGTCCGAGCGGACAGGAGCGGTCCGCAACGCGACGTACCGTGCGGGCCATGGCCGACGAGTTCCTCCAGCAGCACCTGCCCGGCGCCCGCTTCCGTCAGGTCGACCTGACCGGCGCCAGCTTCGAGCAGGTCCGCTTCGGGGGCGCCACCTTTCGCGACGTCGACCTGACCGGCGTCCGCATCCGCGGCGCCTGGGTGCGCGACGTCGAGATCGGCGGCGAGCTCGAGAGCCTGCGCATCCATGGCATCGACGTCATCCCGCTCGTGGAGGCCGAGCTCGACCGTCGTCACCCCGAGCGGATCGATCTGCGCCCTACCGACGCCGACGGCTTCCGGCGCGCGTGGACGATCGTCGAAGACCTGTGGTCCGGCACGGTGGTGCGGGCCCGCGGCCTCGACCCTGCGCAGCTGCACGAGCAGGTGAACGGCGAGTGGTCGTTCGTCGAGACGCTGCGCCACCTGGCGTTCGCCACCGACTGCTGGATCAACCGGGCGCTGCTGGGCGATCCGTGCCCGTGGCACCCGCTCGACCTGCCGTGGGACGAGGCGCCCGACGTGCCGGGGGTGCCCCGCGACCGCGATGTGCGACCGTCGCTCGACGAGGTGCTGGCGCTGCGCCACGACCGCATGGCCACGGTGCGCCGCGTCGTCGACGACCTCACCGATGCCCAGCTCGCCGGCTCCACCGAACCCGTGCTCGAACCGGGGTTCCCCGAGTCCGAGAGCTTCCCCGTGCGCGACGTGCTGCGCGTCGTGCTGAACGAGGAGTGGTGGCACCGCAGGTTCGCCGAGCGCGACCTCGACCTGCTCACGGCGGGCTGAACCGGCACCCGGCGCCCGGGCGGCTCAGGGCAGCCGCTCGCCGATCGACGCCTCGACGATGCGGTACAGCTCGGACCGTTCGAGCGTCAGGTCGCGAGCGGCGACGAGCTCCGCCAGGCGCGCCGCCTGCTGCGTGCCGACGATGGCCACCGGGCGCGCCGGGTGGGCCAGCACGAACGCCACGGCCACCGTGGCGCGGCTCACGCCGCGCTGGTGGGCGACCGTGTCGAGCGTGGTGAGCAGTTCGTGGTGCACGGTGGCGTCGCCCTTGCCGCCCACCAACCGGCCGCCGGCCAGCGGGCTCCACGCCATGGGCAGCGTGCCCCGGAGCAGACAGCCATCCAGCGTTCCGTCGAGCATCGGATCGACGCGCACGGGCGACAGTTCGAACTGATCGGCGGCCAGCGGCACGTCGGGCGGGAGCCGGGCGGCGAGCAGCGCCGTCTGGCTGGGCGTGTGGTTCGACACGCCGACGGCGCGGGCCTTGCCCGACCGCACGAGGTCGACGAGGGCCCCCGCCACCTCGTCGGGATGGGCGAATACGTCGGGGCGGTGGACGAGGTACAGATCGACGTGGTCGGTGCCGAGCCGCTTCAGCGAGCTCTCGCACGCGCCGCGCAGGTAGGCCGCCTGCGAGTTGTACGGCGAACCGGGCACGACGCCGCCTTTGGTCACGAGCACGCAGCGGTCGCGCAGGCCGGGCGCGCCGGCGAAGGCGGCGCCGAGCCCGTCCTCCACGGCACCGAAGCCACGGCCGTCGTCGTCGGCTCCGTAGACGTCCGCCACATCGACCAGGTTCATGCCGTGGTCGAGCGCGGCGCCGAGGATCGCCCGGTTCACGCCCACGTCCGGGGTCGTCATGCGCCAGCAGCCGAACGCCACCGCACCCACGCGGATCCCCGCCAGAGTGCGGTCGCTGTCGTGCATGTGCCCATCATCGCCGCCGCAGGACGCGGCGGAAAGGGCCGATCAGCCGGTTCGTCCTCCTAGTGAGCGCCCGACTGCACGCGGGCTTGCAGCGTGGCCAGGCCCGGCCCTTCCAGGTCGGCGAGCGCACCCGGGCGGCCCACCACGGCCAGCACCAGCGACATGATCGGACCGGCCACCTCGGGGCCCGAGCCGGTGCGCCAGTCGGCGTCGGTGGCCCGCAATGACAGGCCCGCCGCCCGCGTCTTGCCCCGCAACGGCGGCCCGGTCTTCACGTACATGTCGGCCAAGGTGGTGGCGTGCTCGGCTTTGTGGTCACCCACGTCGCCGAGGGCACGCCGGATGTCCTCGCCGTGGACCATGACCTCGCCGAGCGCCACGTACGCAGGGCCGGGCGGCTTGCGGGTGCTGGTGATGATGCCGCGGAAGCGCTCGAGCACCTCGCCGGGCGACCCCTTGGCGTACTGGCGCAGGTCCTTGCCGACGGTCCTGTCGAAGCTGAAGCCCGACGATACGAACGCCGCGAGGAAGTGCGGAGCCGTGATGCGGGCGGCGGCGATGAGGTGCCCGGTCACCTGCTGCACGCTCCAGGCCGTGCACCAGGTCGGCGCTTCCCACTGCTCGGCGGTGAGGCCCTGCAGGTAGTCGGCCAGCGCGGCCCGCTCGGCGTGGATCATCGGCATCAGGTCGGCCATGGCGCACTCCCTCGGGTGGTGTCGTCGTCAGGGTGGACCCGCCCGGCCTGTGCGCCGGCTAAGCCCGAAGCCCTATTTCGGTAAATGCCGAATTTGTGGCGGGCAGGCGGGCGGGCGCTCGACGACGTGCTCACCCCACCCGCTGCGCCAGCGTCGCCGCGCCGTCGCCCGACAGGTCGGCGAGGGCCGGCCGGCGGCACGTGACCGCCAGCAGGATGGCGTCGCCCGCGCCGCGCACCAGCGGGCCCGATCCGATCGACCAGTCGAGGTCGGTGGCCTGGAAGCGCAGGCCGGCGGTGCGGGTCGGCGGCACGAACCCGCGGGCCTTGCCCCCGCACACGTAGTCGAGCGAGGTGCGCAGGGCATCTGCACCCAGCGCGGCGGGCAGTCCGAGCGGGCGCTCGATGTCACGCGTGTGCACGAGCACGTCGACGAGGGGCGCGATCGGCCCGACCACGGGCGGGGCGAGCCGCTTGTCGGCCTGCGCCCGGTACGACCCCAGCAGCTGTTCGATCGGGCGGCTTCCGATCCGGCGCGCCACCTGGTCGGCGTAGCGGTCGAAGCTGCGCGCCTTGACCGTGTTCCACAGGAACGTGCCGAGCGGCACCTCGAGGATGCTCACGAGGTGACCGACCACGTCGCGCACGCGCCAGCCGACGCACAGCGACTCGGCGTCCCACTCGGCATCGCTGAGCTCCTCGAGCGTGACCACCAGACGGTGGCGCTGGACCACCACCGCCTCGAAGATCTCGTCCTTGGTCGTCATGGGGCGGGACCGTACCTTTCCTCTCGTCACCGGAAGTCCCGGCTGGCCATGGCTCCGAGCACGCCCAGGGGTTCGAGGTGCTCGGCGATGATGTTCACGACGCCTTCGGGGCTGCGCTCCAGCCGGCCGCGCACCACCAGCGCGGTGGCCGAGCGGGCCACGCGCCGGAAGCGGGCCCAGCAGCCTTTCGAGCAGATCACGTTGATGAGGCCCGTCTCGTCCTCGAGGTTGATGAACGTGGTCCCACCCGCGGTCATGGGCCGCTGTCGGTGGGTGACCACGCCGCCCACGGTCACGCGGCTCTCGTTCTCGGCGTCGCGCAAGCGGTCGGCCGGGATGGCGCCCTGGGCGTCGAGGCGCTGACGCAGGAACCGCGTCGGGTGCCCATCGGGCGCCACGCCGGTGGCCCACAGATCCGCGATCGCCTCGTCGCGCGCCGACATGCCCGGCAGCTGCGGCGCATCGCCGCCGGTGACCACGCCCGGCAACCGACCCGGGCGACCCTGCGCCTCGGCACCGGCGGCCCACAGCGCCTGGCGTCGCTCGAGCGGGCCGCCGTCGCGCCCGGCGAAGCAGCCGAACGCGCCCGCGGTGGCCAACGCCTCCAGATGGTGCTGCTGGAGCACGGGGACGCGCCGCACCAGTTCCTCCATCGAGGCGTACGGCCGCCCGGCGGCGATCTCGCCGGCCAGCTCGGCGCCGATGTGGCGTATCGACGACAGGCCGAGGCGCACCGCCACCGCGTTGTGCGACCCCTCGCACGGTTCCAGGGTGGCCACGTCCAGCGAGGCGTTCAGGTCGGGCGTGCGCACGGTGACGCCGTGGCGGCGGGCGTCCTGCGCCAGCGAGTGCGGCGAGTAGAACCCCATCGGCTGGGCGTTCAGCAGCGCGGCGCAGAACGCCGCCGGCTCGTACAGCTTGATCCACGCGGACGAGTAGACGAGGTAGGCGAAGCTCACCGAGTGACTCTCGGGAAAGCCGTAGTTGGCGAACGCCGCCATCTTGTCGAACAGCTGCTGGGCGATGTCGCCCGTGATGCCGCGCTCGGCCATCCCCTCGAACAGCCGCACCTTCAGCCGTTCCATGCGCTGGCGCGACCGCTTCGAGCCCATGGCCTGGCGGAGCTCGTCGGCGTCGGCGGGGGTGAAGCCGGCCACGTCGATGGCCAGCTGCATGAGCTGCTCCTGGAACAGCGGCACGCCGAGCGTCTTGGCCAGCGCCCCTTCCATGAGCGGGTGCAGGTAGGTGTCCGGCTCCTCGCCGTTGCGGCGCCGGATGTAGGGGTGCACCGAACCGCCCTGGATGGGGCCGGGCCGGATGAGCGCCACCTCGACCACCAGGTCGTAGAACGTGCGCGGCTTGAGCCGCGGCAGGGTGGCCATCTGGGCGCGGCTCTCGATCGGGAACCCGCCGATGGTGTCGGCCTTGCACACCATGTCGTAGACCGCGGGGTCCTGCGGGATGGTGGCCAGGTCGATCTCGTAGCCGCGGTGCTGGCGCACCAGGTCGACCGCGTAGTGCAGCGCCGAGAGCATGCCCAGGCCCAGCAGGTCGAACTTCACGAGGCCCACCGCGGCACAGTCGTCCTTGTCCCACTGGAGCACGCTGCGGTTCTCCATGCGGGCCCATTCGACCGGGCACACCTCGATGACCGGCCGGTCGCAGATGACCATGCCGCCCGAGTGGATGCCCAGGTGCCGGGGCAGGTCCTCCATCTGCTCGGCCAGCTCCAGCACCGCGGGTGGGATGTCGTGGTCGGGCGCACCGTTCGTCGCCACCTGCTCCCCGGTGGCCCGCACCCCTCCCCACACGTCGACCTGCTTCGACCAGGCGTCCTGCTGGCCCGGCGCGTAGCCCATGGCCTTGGCCGCCTCGCGCACCGCCGAACGCGCCCGGTAAGTGATCACGTTGGCCACCTGCGCCGCGTGACGCCGCCCGTAGGTGCGGTACACGTACTGGATGGCCTCTTCGCGCCGGTCGCTCTCGATGTCGAGATCGATGTCGGGCGGGCCGTCGCGCTCGGGTGAGAGGAACCGCTCGAACAGCAGGCCGAGGCCGACGGCATCGGCCTTGGTGATGCCGAGGGCGTAGCAGACGGCCGAGTTGGCCGCGCTCCCCCGCCCCTGGCAGAAGATGTTCGCCTCGTTGCAGTAGCGGACGATGTCCCACACCACGAGGAAGTAGCCGGGGTAGCCGAGGCCCTCGACGACCTCGAGCTCGTGGTCGACGACCGCCCAGGCGTCGGGCCGCTCGGTGCGCGACCCGTACCGGCGGGTCGCACCCTCTTCCACGAGCCGGCGCAGGTGGGCCATCTCGGACAACCCGTCGGGGCACGGGAACGGTGGCAGACGGGGCGCGACCAGCTTCAGGTCGAACGCCAGGGCCCGGCCGAGCGCGGCGGCCGCCTCGACCGCGCCGGGGTAGCGGGCGAACCGGCGGGCCTGCTCGGCCCCCGAGCGCAGGTGGGCCGAGGCGCAGGCGGGCAGCCAGGGGTCGACCTCATCGAGGCTGCGGCGGGCCCGGATGGCGGCCAGCGCGGTGGCCAGCGGCCGCCCGGCCGGTGCGGCGTAGTGCGCGTGGGCCGTGCACACCACCGCCAGGTCGTGGGCGACGGCCAACTCGGCCAGGGCGTCGTTGCGGGCCGAGTCGAGCGGGTCGCCGTGGTCCCACAGCTCCACCACCACACGGTCGGGTCCGAAGAGCTCCATCAGCCGTCGCAGCTCGCGGGCGGCGGCCGCCGGGCCGTCGGCGGTGAGCGCGGCCGGCACCGTGCCCTTGCGGCAGGCCGTGAGCACGTGCACCTGACCCGCGGCGGTGGCGGCCAGCGCCTCCACGTCGAACCGGGGGGCGCCTTTCTCGCCGGCCATCTGGCCTTCGCTGAGGGCGGCGGCCAGCCGGGCGTACCCGGCCGGGCCGTCGGCCAGGAGCAGCAGGTGGTGGCCGTGGGGATCGGGCACCGGCACCGGGGCGGCCCGGCGCCGGGGGGCGGCCGCCGGGCCGAGCAGGGTGACCTCGGCCCCGAACACGGTGGGGAGGCCCACGGCTCGCGCCGCCTCGGCGAAGCGCACCACCCCGTAGAACCCGTTGTGGTCGGTGATGGCCAGGCCTTCGAGGCCG
>JANPGL010000040.1:0-4639 GCA_031423915.1 Actinomycetes bacterium
CTCGACCTCGGCGCTCGGACCACGCTGCGACCGTTGTCCGACACCCGCCGTGTCCCGGCGTGCTGGACGACCGCGGACACGGTCGCCATCGGCGACTGGGTCCCGTCGGCCGGTGACGACACAAGGGGACCGATCGCGCTCGTCAATGCGGTCACCGGTGAGCGGGCGGGTTCCATCCCCGGCTCGTTCGGTGAGTCCCTCGCCTTCGTGTGTCGCGGCGACGGCGCCGTGGCCATGGTCGCTCATCCGCGTGCCGACTGGACGGGCGGCGGCGACCTCGTCGTCATCAACGCCAAGGGCGATGCCACGCGCCTCGGCACCGGGTACGCCACGGTGCTGCCGCTGGGCAGCGGGCCGCTCGCCCTGCTCGACCCGGCGACCCTGCCGACGCCGACGACGACCGTAGCGCCGCGCCTCACCGCCAAGGCGTCCGACGCCTTCGCCGCACTCACGGGCGTCGGGAAGCTCGAGGTGTGGACGCCGGCCGGCAAGGTGCTCACGATCGACGTCGGCACGAACACGTGCGAGCCGGCGATGTACGCCAAGTGTGGCTCGCCCGACAAGGTCGACACCGTGGCGCTCACCGAGCGCTCGGTCTGGTTCGGCGGCACCGACGGCGTGCTGTGGCGGGCCGCGCTCGACGGCGGCACGGCGCCCGCGAAGGTGAGCGCCGACGCCGGTGCCATCCAGGACATCGCGGCGTCGGCCGACGACGCCGTCGTCTGGTTCGTGCGCAACCGGCCCATCGGCGATGGCAGCGGTGTCAAGACGCTCGTCCGGCGCGAGCGCGGCGTGGAGACGACGGTGGCCGAGGACGCGACGTCGGTGGCGCTCAGTCCGGACGGCACGAAGCTCGCCTACTCGACCTACACCTTCACCGGCTCCCAGGGTGCTCCCACCGAGGGCGCCGCCATCGGCGAGCTCGTCGTGCGCGACCTCGTCGGTGGTACCGACCGCCGCCAGCCGTGGCATGCACGAGTCGGGTTCCCACCGTCACTCGTCGACCTTCGTTGGGCCCCCGACGGCACTCGGCTGCTCGCCGGCGCGAGCTGGGAGGGCCAGCGCGACTTCCTGGTGCCGGCCGATCTGTCGGGGAGCCTGGACGCGCCGGCCTATCTCGGGGCAGGCGGGTCCGACGCGCGGTCGTGCTGGATCGATTCCACCACCGTCGCACGGGGCCTTTGGCCGATCGTCTACGCCGAGGGGCCGTCGCAGCCGGCCGATGTCGTGTCGGTAGATGTGCGGTCCGGGTTGCAGACGCCCTACGGCGTCGGCGTGTACGCCGACACGTTGGCCTGTCGCAACGATGGCTCGGTGGCGCTGATCGACAAGGGCACGGCCTACGAGCAGCCGGGCGAGTTGGTGGTCGTGCGCCCCGGCGGGCGGCGTACGGTTCTCGGGCGGGGCTACGCCAAGCTGTTCCCGGGCTGAGACAGGCGCACCTTGACCGCGCGGTCAGTGCTGACGAGACTCTCGTCACCCGTCGCCGCTCAACGAGGAGCCGTCATGCCCACCATCGTGCCCACGCCCAAGATCTGGATGAACGGCTCGCTGGTCGACTGGGACAAGGCGCAGATCCACATCCTCACGCACACCCTGCACTACGGCATGGGCGTGTTCGAGGGCATCCGGGCCTACGAGACGTCCGACGGGCCCGCCATCTTCCGGCTCACCGATCACATCCAGCGGCTGCACAACTCGGCCCGCATCCTGATGATGGACATGCCGTACACGGTCGACGAGCTGGTGCAGGCGTGCAAGGACACGGTGGCGTCGACGGGCCTGAACGCCTGCTACGTGCGTCCGATCGCCTACCTCGGCTACGGCGAGATGGGCCTCAACCCGCTGCCGTGCACGGTCGACGTGGCCATCGCCTGCTGGCCGTGGGGCGCCTACCTGGGCGACGACGCGCTCACCAAGGGCGTGCGGATGAAGATCTCGTCGTGGCAGCGCCACGACCACAACACCATGCCGCCGGCATCGAAGACGACGGGCAACTACGTGAACTCGTCGCTCGCCAAGGTCGAGGCGCTCAAGGCCGGCTACGACGAGGCGATCATGCTGAACCCGCAGGGCCTCATCGCCGAGTGCACCGGCGAGAACCTGTTCGTGTCGCGCCAGGGCAAGCTCATCACGCCGCCGCTGGCGGCCGGCGCGCTCGAGGGCATCACCCAGCACTCGGTGATGACGATCGCCAAGGACCTCGGCATCGAATGCGTGGTCGACGACCTGGCCCGCAGCGACCTCTACATCGCGGACGAGATCTTCTGCTGCGGCACCGCCGCCGATGTGTCGGCCGTGAACTCCGTCGACGACCGCAAGGTGACGTGCCCCGGCCCGTTCACCAAGGCCATCGCCGAGGTCTACGGCCGCGCCGTGCGCGGCCAGGAGGACCGCTACAAGACCTGGCTGGAGCACTGCCGCTGACCCGGCGGATCCCACACTCGGACCCCGCCCTTTCCACAGTTCCGCCCGCTCAGGGTCACCTTCGAGCCGGATATGGCTCGAACCTGACCCGTGACACCTCTGGCCGACCTTCGCCGGCCCGTACGGTGCGGCGCACCCTGTCGCAGGTCGCCGCTCGTCGGCTGAGCCCTGGTGGTGGGTTGGTGAACACGGTCCGAACGTTCACAGGGATCCGGTGAACGGCGGGCGGGTCCCGTGGCCGCCAGGTGGCCGGTCCACAGGCCGACGTTGACCGATCGGGTCGGGTTTGTCATGCTGTTCGACGTGACTCTGCGCCGCACCGCCGTTCAGATCATCATCATTCGCTAGCGCACACGGTTCTCGTGTGCGCGTCCGGACCGCCCCCAGGGGCGGTTCTTGCTTTTTCCGCCCCCTTTCCACCGAACCAGGAGCCGCCATGACCACCGAACGGGTCGAGGTCTTCGATACCACCCTGCGAGACGGGTGCCAGCTCGAAGGCATCTCGGTGACGGTCGAGGACAAGCTGCGCATCGCCGAGCAGCTCGACCGCCTGGGCCTCATGTGGATCGAGGGCGGCTGGCCGGGCGCGAACCCGAAGGACATCGAGTTCTTCGAGCGGGCCCGCACCGAGCTGAAGCTGTCGAGCTCCAAGCTGGTGGCCTTCGGTTCCACCCGACGGGCCGCCGGCAAGGTCGACAGCGACCCCACGCTGGCCAACCTGGTGGCGGCCGGCACCGGCACGGTGTGCATCGTCGGCAAGTGCTGGGACTACCACGTCCTCGAAGCGCTCGGCACCACGCTCGAGGAGGGCGTGGCCATGGTCGGCGACTCGGTCGCCTACCTACGCACGCACGGTCTCGGCGTCATGCTCGACGCCGAGCACTTCTTCGACGGCTACAAGGCCAACCCCGAGTTCAGCCTGCGCGTCCTCGAAGCGGCCGTCACCAACGGCGCCAGCCATCTCGTGCTGTGCGACACCAACGGTGGCTCGCTCCCGTTCGACGTGGAGAAGGCCGTGTGCGAGGTCGTCGGCCACTTAAAGGGTGACGTGATCGTCGGCATCCACTGCCACGACGACACCGGGTGCGCCGTGGCCAACTCGATCGCCGCCGTGCGCGGCGGCGCCCGTCACGTGCAGGGCACCATCAACGGCCTGGGCGAGCGAACGGGGAACTGCAACCTGTCGACCGTCATCCCGAACCTGCAGCTGAAGATGGGCTTCGAGGTGCTGCCCGAGGGCCGCATCGCCGAGCTGACGTCGGTGAGCCACCACATCGCCGAGCTGGTCAACCGGCCGCTCAACCCGCAGGCGCCCTACGTGGGCACGGGCGCCTTCGCCCACAAGGCGGGTCTGCACGTGTCGGCCATCGCCAAGCGCAAGGACGCCTACGAGCACGTCGTCCCCGAGACGGTGGGGAACGGCACGCGCTTCGTCGTCAGCGAGATGGCGGGCAAGGCCACCATCAAGATCAAGGCCGACGAGCTCGGCCTCGACATGGACGGCGCGGTCATCAACAACGTCATCGACGAGCTCAAGCGCCTCGAGCACGAGGGCTTCCACTTCGAGGCGGCCGACGCGTCGCTGGAGCTGCTCATGCGGCGGGCCACCGGCTGGGCGCAGCCCTTCTTCGAGGTCGAGTCGATGCGCGTCATCACCGACGAGCAGCCCAACGGCGCGTTCGTCACCGAAGCCACCGTGAAGGTGCACGTGAGCGGCGAGCGCTACGTGCACGTCGCCGAGGGCAACGGGCCGGTGAACGCCATCGACACCGCCCTGCGACTGGCGTTGCGCGGCGCCTACCCGCAGCTCGACCGCATCCACCTGGTCGATTACAAGGTGCGCATCCTCGACAGCCAGGCCGCCACCGGGGCCACCACACGCGTGCTGCTCGACGCCACCGACGGCACCCGCACGTGGACCACCATCGGCGTGTCGGCGAACATCATCGAGGCGTCCTGGCAGGCCCTCAGCGACTCGCTCGTCTACGGCCTGCTCCACGCCGCGGGCTGACGGGTCCAGGCGACACGCGTCCTCCCGCCCCTCGCACATCAGATGCGACGGACCCGGTGGATGCCCCGAGCGGCTCGCACCGGATGCGCGTGGGCCCGGCCGGCGGTCAGCGGCCGGCGAGGCGGCGCAGGCTGTGGCCGAGGCCGGCCAGCGGCCCGGGCGGCGACGCTCCATGGGCGACGGCGTCCGCCGTCTCCTCGA
>JANPGL010000041.1:0-6332 GCA_031423915.1 Actinomycetes bacterium
GCCTACCTGGCGTTCGAGACCCGCCTCGAGCGCCCCAGCCGGCGAGGCCGGGTCGACGACTCGGGCGGCGACGCCGACGGCGGCAAGAAGCTCTACTACCACCTGACGTTGCTGGCCGAGAACGAGATCGGCTACCGCAACCTGATCCAGCTCTCGAGCCTGGCCTTCCTCGAGGGCTACTACTACAAGCCACGCATGGACTGGGAGCTGCTGGCCCGGTACTCGCAGGGCCTCATCGCCACCACCGGCTGCCTCGGCGGCCACGTGCTCCAGGCGCTGCTGCAGGGCGACGAGCGCGGCGCGCTGGCGTCGGCCGCCCGGCTCCAGGACATCTTCGGCAAGGACAACCTCTTCGTCGAGATCCAGGATCACGGCCTGTCGGCCCAGCACCAGACGAACCCGAAGCTGCTCGAGATCGCCCGCACCATCGGCGCGCCCGTCATCGCCACCAACGACAGCCACTACACGCACCGCCACGACGCCGAGTCGCACGACGCGCTCCTGTGCGTGCAGACCGGGGCGCTCATGAGCGACCCGAAGCGCTTCAAGTTCGAGGGCACCGAGCACTACCTGAAGTCGGCCAGCGAGATGCGGTACCTGTTCCGCGAAGTCCCCGAGGCGTGCGACAACACGCTGTGGATCGCCGAGCGGGCAGACCTCGAGATCGAGTTCGGCAAAGCGCAGCTGCCCAACTTCCCCATTCCCGAGGGCTTCACCGACGACACGACCTACCTGGAGCACCTCACGTGGATCGGCGCCCAGGAGCGCTGGGGCGACGACCTGCCCCAGTCGGTCGTCGAGCGGGTCGCGTACGAGCTCGGGGTCATCTCGAAGATGGGCTTCAGCTCGTACTTCCTCATCGTGTGGGACCTGATCAAGCACGCCCGTGACATGGACATCCGGGTCGGCCCCGGCCGTGGTTCGGCGGCGGGCTGCGCCGTGGCGTACTGCCTGCGCATCACCGACCTCGATCCCATCCGCTACGACCTGCTCTTCGAGCGCTTCCTCAACCCGAGCCGCGTGTCGATGCCCGACATCGACATGGACTTCGACTCCCGCTACCGGGACGAGATGATCCGTTACGCCGCCGAGCGCTACGGCCGCGACCACGTGGCCCAGATCATCACGTTCTCCACCATCAAGGCCCGCGCCGCCGTGCGCGACGCCGCCCGCGTGCTCGGCTACCCGTACGGGGTGGGCGACAAGGTGGCCAAGGCCATGCCGCCGCTCGTGATGGGCCGGGACACGCCGTTGTACGCCTGCCTCGACGAGCACCCGAAGTACGCCGACGGCTACAAGGCGGCGGCCGAGCTGCGCGAGATGTACACCGTCGACCCCGACGTGAAGCGCGTCGTCGACGTGGCCCGCGGGCTCGAGGGCCTGCGCCGCCAGGATGGCATCCACGCCGCCGCGGTGGTCATCACCCGCGAGCCGCTCACCGAGTACCTCCCTATCCAGCGCAAGCCCGACGCCGCCCATCCCATCGACGTGGCGCCCATCGTCACTCAGTACGAGATGCACGGCGTGGAAGAGCTGGGCCTGCTGAAGATGGACTTCCTGGGCCTGCGCAACCTCGACGTCATCAGCGACTCGGTGGCGCTGATCCGGGCTCGGCGCGACGCCGCGTTCGACATCGACCACGTCACGCTCGACGACGCCAAGACGTACCAGCTGCTCGGCCAGGGCGACACGATCGGCGTGTTCCAGCTGGAGTCGTCACCCATGCGCGCCCTGCTGCGCGCCATGGCCCCCAACACGTTCGAGGACGTCTCCGCCGTGCTGGCGCTCTACCGGCCGGGGCCGATGAGCGTGAACATGCACTACGACTACGCGGACCGCAAGAACAACCGCAAGCCGGTCGAGTACTTCCACGAGGATGCCAAGGAGGTGCTCGGCGACACCTACGGCCTGATGATCTATCAGGAGTCGGTCATGCGCGTCGCGCAGAAGTTCGCCGGCTACTCGCTCGCCGAGGCGGACAACCTTCGCAAGGCATGCGGCAAAAAGATTCGTGAGATGATGGCCAAGGAACGGGCCGGGTTCGAGGCGGGGTGCGAGAAGACCGGCTACGGCCAGGCGCTGGGCCAGCAGCTCTTCGACGTCATCGAGAAGTTCGCCGACTACGCCTTCAACAAGAGCCACACGTTCGGGTACGGCCTCATCACGTACCAGACGGCGTTCCTGAAGGCGCACTACCCGGTCGAGTACCTGGCCTGCCTGCTCACGTCGGTGAAGTCGAACCTCGACAAGGCCGCCGTGTACCTGGCCGACTGCCGCAGCCTCGGCATCCGCGTCCTGAACCCCGACATCAACCTGTCGACGATGAACTTCGACTCGCTGCTGCCCGAGCAGGTGCCCGAGGGCATCCAGCTGGCCCACAACAGCCCGGGCGCCATCACGTTCGGCCTGTCGGCGGTGCGCAACGTCGGCGAGGGCCTGGTCGAGCTGCTGGTGGCCGACCGCGACGCCAACGGCCCGTACGAGAGCTTCCACGACTTCGTGGAGCGCGTGCCCGAGCCGGTGCTGAACAAGCGCACGGTGGAGTCGCTCATCAAAGCCGGGGCGTTCGACCGGCTCGGCCACGCCCGGCGAGGCCTGCTGACGGTGTTCGAGCAGATCATCGACACGACGGTGGCCCGGCGGCGCGAGCGCGACGCCGGCGTCATGAGCCTGTTCGGTGACTGGGCCGACGAGCCCGCCGACGGGGCGTCGTCGGGCTTCACCGAGCGCATCGCCGTGCCCGACGTCGAGTTCGACAAGGCGGCCCGGCTGCGCTTCGAGAAGGAGATGCTCGGCCTGTACGTGTCGGACCACCCGCTCATGGGCATCGAGTGGGCGCTGAAGCGAAAGACCGACTGCCCGATCGCCGATCTGTCCGAGCGGCCCGACGGCGCCCTCGTCACCGTCGGCGGCGTGATCACGGGCCTGGCCCGGAAGTTCACGAAGAAGGGCGACCCGATGGCGGTGTTCAACCTCGAGGACCTCGACGCCGCCATCGAGGTGACCGTGTTCCCCAAGTCGATGCTCGAGCACGGCTACAAGCTCAACGACGACGTCGTCGTGCTCGTGAAAGGCCGCATCGACAACCGGGACGACACGCCCAAGCTCCTGTGCGCCGACCTGACCGTGTTCGAGACGGGCGACCTCACCTCGAACGCGCCGCTCCGGTTGAAGCTGCACGCGTCCACGCTGTCCGAGCAGCGCATCGACACCCTGAAGCGGGTGCTCAGCGAGCATCCCGGCGATTCGCCCGTGTACCTCCACCTGGGCGAGGGCAAGGTGCTCCGCCTCAGCGACCAGTACTGCGTCGACATGACGAACGTCGTCGGCGAGCTGCGGGTGGCCTTCGGCCATGACGCGGTCCTGCTCGGTTCGTGACCGCCGTTTTCCCGGCGGGGCCGCCAGATGGCAGAATGGTTCCTACACCCGCAACGGGTCCGCCCGTTCGGGCAACCGGCGCCGGTACCTCGGCACCGAGCCACACGGCGCCTCAGGGCGCCCGGAAGGAACGCTGGGGAGCGATCAGCACGATGGCGATCGAGGTCGGGACCAAGGACTGCACCGCTCTGACGGACGCCGATGTGGCCGAAATGGCCGACATGGGTGCCGGCGCGCCCGTCGACTTCGGGGTCGGGCTGTTGTCGAAAGCCAAGGAAGACTGGGTGCTCTCGACGACGGCGCGGATCGACGGCAAGCTCGTCGGCTTCACGTTCTCCACGCTGGAGCGCATCGGCGGAACACCCTGCGTGCTGCTGGGCCTGCTCGGCGTGCGGCGCACGTCGAAGCGGGACACCGTGCTGCGGGGGCTCATGCACGAGTCGTTCCATCGCGCGCTCATGGCCTTCCCCGACGAGGACGTCCTCATCGGCACCCGCTTCGTCAGCCCGTCGGGTTTCGAGGCGTTCAAGTCCCTCAGCGACGTCGTGCCCCGCCCCGGCTACCGGGCGGTGGGTGAAGAGCGGGCCTGGGGCCGTCGCCTGTCCAAGCGCTTCGCGGTCGAGGGCACGTACGACGAGCAGACCTTCATCGTCAAGGGAGCCGGTTCGCTGGCGGCCCACGTCGACGTCGAGTCGCTCAAGCCCGAGGCCATCGATCCGCAGATCGTGGCCATGTTCAAGGGCGTGAAGCCGGCCAAGGGCGACTGCCTCATCGCCTGCGGGTGGGCCATGGCCGAAGATCTGCTGAAGCTGGGCGCCACCCATCACTGAGCCCGTCGCGGGGCCCGACGGCTTCGCCGCGCTGGTTCGCCGGCGCCGTATGACCCGGTCGTTCCAGGATCGCCCGGTCGACCCGGACCTGATCGACACGCTGGTCGGCCTGGCCCGCCGCGCTCCGGCCGCCGGGAACACCGATGGCCTCGACTGGGTCGTTCTCGAGGGAGCCGACACCGCCCGCTTCTGGGACGTGACGATGGCGCCCGAGCGACGGGACGGCTTCGCGTTCCCCGGGCTGCTGACGGCCCCGGTGATCGTGCTGCCGGTGGCCGAGCCCGGCGCCTACCTGGCTCGCTACGGCGAGCCCGACAAAGCCCGGTCGGGCCTGGCCGACGCCGGGCGCTGGCCGGTGCCGTACTGGTCGATGGACGGCGCCATGGCGGTGATGATCCTGCTGCTGGGCGCCGAAAGCGCCGGGCTGGGTGCCTTGTGGTTCGGCGTGTTCAAGGAGGGGGAGCGCCTGGCGGCGTCGCTCGGCATCCCCGCCGACCGCCAGATCCTCGGTGCCCTCGCGCTCGGGTGGCCGGCCCCCGACCCGGGTCGCCCCGGCCGCTCGGCCGACCGGCCTCGCCGCGCCGTGGTCGACGCCATCCACCGCCGCGCATGGTAGTCAGAGCTGGGCGAGCAGGGCCTCGGGCGTGTCGACCGGTGTCTGGCAGGCGTAGTCCCGGCACACGTAGGCCAGACCGTCGCGGCGGCCCTCCCACAGGGGGGAGTCGAAGCGTTCGCCCCACACCAGCACGGCGTTGGGCAGGTAGCGGGAGCGCGCGGCGCGCACCAGGTCGGGCCGATCGCCGGCCACGACGATCTCGGTGATGCCCCGGCCTCGCAGGTGCACGGCGGCGAGCAGGTGGGTGAACGCCGACGGCGCGTGCCCGATGACGGCACCCGCGAGCTGCAGGATGCGGTCGGCGTGGTTGGCGTAGCGGGTCTCCCCGGTGATCGTGGCCAGGCGGTAGAGGCCGTTGGCGGCCATCGAGTTGGCCGACGGCGTGGCGTTGTCCATCAGGTCCTTCTGGCGGGCCACCAGCTCGGGTCCATCGAGCGCGGCGGTGAACACGCCGCCCTGCTCAGGGTCCCAGAACCGGTCGAGCAGCGCGTCGGCCACCGACCGGGCTTCGGCGATCCACCGGGCCTCCCCGGTGGCGGAGGCGAGCGCCACGAAGGCCTCGACGAGCGCGGCGTGGTCGGCGGCCAGGGCACCGTGGCGGGCCTGGCCGGGTCGGCCCGGGTCGGCCTGCCACGACCGCCTCCAGCGCCCGTCGGGCCCGCGCAGCTCGCGCAGGAGGAACTCGGCGTTCGCCACGGCGGCGGCCAGCCAGTCGGGCCGGTCGAGCACGGCGGCGGCCTCGGCCAGGGTGGCCAGCATCAGCCCGTTCCACTCGGTGAGGACCTTGTCGTCGAGGCCCGGTCGGCGGCGCGTCTCCCGTTGCGCGAACAGGCGGGCGCGCAACGCCTCGATGTGGGGTGGCCGCACCAGCTCGCCGCGTGCGTGCAGCCGGTTGGGGATCGAGCGACCCTCGAAGTTGCCGCTCGAGTCGATGCCCCACCACACCTCGGCCGAGTCCGCGTCGGCGCCCAGCACCGCGGCGATCTCGTCGGTCGTCCACGTGTGGAACAGACCCTCGTGCCCGTGGCCCTGCTCGTCGGGCGAGTCGGCGTCCTCGGCCGACAGGAAGCCGCCGGCGGGGTGGCGCAGGTCGCGCAACACGTACCCGATGGTCTCGGTCACGACCTGGCGCCAGTTCGCGTTGCCGGTGACCTGGTGGCCATGGAGGTAGACGCGGGCCAGCAGCGCCTGGTCGTAGAGCATCTTCTCGAAGTGGGGCACGAGCCAGCGTTCGTCGGTCGAGTAGCGGGCGAACCCGCCGCCGATGTGGTCGTACATGCCGCCCGAGGCCATGGCGTCGAGGCTGGTGGTGACCACCGTGAGGGCGTCGTCCTGGGGGGTGTCGACGTAGGCGCGCAGCACCAGCTCGAGGCTCGTGGTCGACGGGAACTTGGGCGGAGGGCCGAACCCTCCCCAGGTGGCGTCGAAGCGCGCGCCGAGCTCGGCGAGGCCCGCCGCCAGCGCATCGGCACCGGCCGGGTCGTCGGCGGCCGCCAACCGGGCGGTGC
>JANPGL010000042.1:0-6553 GCA_031423915.1 Actinomycetes bacterium
GCTGGGCGCCGCCTGGATCGTGCGCCGGCTGGCGGTGGTGAAGCTCGGCGGGCTGGTGGGCGACGTGCGCGGCGCCGCCGAGCAGGTGGCCGAGCTGGCGGTGCTGATGACCGCCGTGGCGGTCGCCCGGCGCGGCGACCCGCTGGGCTGGTGGCCCCGATGACGATCGAACCCATGGCCGCACCCACGGGCGCCTTCGCCTCCGCCGTGGCGGCGTTGCACCCGGCCGACGAGGCGGCGGCCGCTGCGGCCGCCGCCCGCCAGGACCGGCTCGTGAAGCCGGCCGGGTCGCTCGGCGCGCTCGAGGCGCTGTCGATCCGGCTGGCGGCGCTGGCCGGCCGCTGCCCGCCCCCCGTTCCCGACCGGCCGGCGGTGGCCATCTTCGCCGCCGACCACGGTGTCGTCGCCGCCGGCGTGACGCCGTGGCCGAGCGAGGTGACCCGCCAGATGGTGGCCGCCGCCTGCGCCGGCGTGGCGGCGTCGTCCGTGCTCGCCCGCCAGGTCGGGGCGCGGCTCGTGACCGTCGACGTCGGGGTGGCCGGCGACCCGCTGCCCGAGCACCCATCGCTGTGGCACCGGCGGGTCCGATCGGGCAGCGACGACCTCTCCCGGGGCCCGGCGTTCACGCTCGTCGAGGCGGTCGCCGCCCTCGACGCCGGCGCCGCCTGCGCCGCCCAGCTCGTGGCGGAGGGGGCCGACCTCCTCGTGACCGGAGAGATGGGCATCGGGAACACCACGGCGGCCGCCGCGGTCATCGCCGCGCTCACGGGCCGCCCTGCCGCCGAGGTCACCGGGCGCGGCACGGGCATCGACGACACGATGCTCACCACGAAGACGGGCGTGGTGGCGCGGGCCGTCGCCCGCCTGGCTCCCTGCGCCGACGCAGTGGACGTGCTGGCCGAGGTCGGCGGGCTCGAGATCGCGGCCCTCGCCGGCTTCGTGGTGGGCGCGGCGGCGGCACGGGTTCCCGTGGTGCTCGACGGGGTCATCACCCTGGCCGGTGCGCTGACGGCGGTGCGGCTGGCCCCGGGGTGCGCCCCGGCGCTGATCGCCGGACACCGCTCGGTGGAACCGGGGGCGGGGGTGGCGCTCGCCGCGCTCGGTCTCGACCCGCTCCTCGACCTGGGCCTACGCCTCGGCGAGGCGAGCGGTGCGCTCGCCGCCGTCCCGCTCGTACAGGCCGCCGCCGCGTTGCTCGGGCAGATGGCCACCTTCGACGAGGCGGCGGTGTCCGGGAAGGACTAGCGGCCCGTCACCGCCAGCGCACGAACGCGGCCGCGATGGGATCGGCGTGGACGTGCGGGCTCATGGGTGCGCTCCTGGGAAGGTCCGGCGGTGGTGTGGAGCAGATCTTGGCGGCGCGAATACCTGCGATTCCCCCCACGGGGGTTTAAGGATGCGCCCGATCGGTACGGTGCGGCCATGACCGGCATGGCCTCGTTCTCCCTCGTAGCGCTCGACTGCCCCGATCCGCTCACGCTCGCCAGCTTCTACGCCGGGGTGACCGGCTGGGAGGTGGGCCCGCTCGACGCGAGCGAGCCCGACTGGGTCGAGCTGGTGCACCCGGCGGGCGGCACGACGTTGGCCTTCCAGCACGTCGACGGGTTCCGTCCGCCGTCGTGGCCCGGCCGCGAGCACCCGCAGCAGCTCCATCTCGACTTCGACGTGCGAGATCTCGACGAGGGCGAGCGGGCCGTCCTGGCGCTCGGGGCCCGCAAGGCCGAGGTGCAGCCCGGCACCACGTTCCGGGTGTTCCTCGACCCGGCGGGCCATCCGTTCTGCCTCGTGCTCGCCCACTGAGCCTGACCCGACCCGACCCGAGCCGCGGCGCGGTTCAGGCGGGGGCGGGGGCGACGGCGCGAACCTCGGCGCCGCCGCGCACGACGGCGGCCACGCGTTCGAGCGGGGCGATGGCGTCGCGGGCGGGCACGGCGAGCACGAGCCGCGCCGCCGGTTCGTACGCAGCACGGGCCTCGGCTCCCGCCAGCGGCAGGTCGAGATCGACCCCGACGGCGATCGCCAGCACCACGGGCGCGCCGTCGCCGTCGGTGCCGATGGCGAAGCACGGCGCCGGGTCCTTCACGTTGCGACGCGGCTCGGGCGGCGCCAGCACGGCCAGCGAGCGCGCCCCGGCCGCGGCGGGATCGTCGAGCAGTCGACGCCGGAGCGAACGTTCGATGGCGATGCGGTTCAGCGCGTGCGCCGGCTGCGCCCGGGTCCGGTGCGTGCGGATGTAGGAGACGACGTCGCGCAAGGCGGCGACGGTGGGCAGGTTGCCGTGGAGGAGCTGGAACGCCTCGCGGTCGTGCGCCCCGACGCCCACCTCGAGGCGGGCCTGACCGGTGTCGGGATCGACGACGGCCCGGCACACTTCGAGGCCGTCGACCTCGCCGGTGAGCACACCGTGCTCGACGAGCGGCTCGGCGCCCCCCTCGAGGATGAGCCCCTCGAGCGCGGCGCAGCGGGCGTCGACCGGCTGCGGGAGGGGAAGCGGCGTGGGCTCGGCCGGGCGCAGCGCCCGGCCGTCGACCGTCCACACGCGGGTGGGCACCGTGACCAGCCCGGCCCGCCGGGCCAGTCGACCGGCGACCTCGGGGTCGTCGAGCACCACGTTGACCTCGGCGACCTGGCGCGCCGTGGCCCACGCCAGCGCGGCGCCGAGCGGGCCGACCGGAGTGCCGTCGACCAGGATCCAGGCCGCCCCGTCGCGCACGAGGGCCGCGCCGGCGCCGAACTCGCCCGGCGCAACCCCGCCGTCACCGACGTGGTCGCGCACGAGCGCGCTCAGCTTCATGGCGTTCAGACGAGCTCGACGGCTCGGATCAGCGGGTGGCAGGGCCACGATCGTCGGCGGACGCCCCGAGGGCGCCCCGCGTCACTTGGCCTTGCGGGCGCCGTACCGGCGCTGGAACCGCTCGACGCGGCCGCCGGTGTCGACCAGCTTCTGCTTGCCCGTGAAGAACGGGTGGCACTCGTTGCAGAGCTCGACGTGCAGGTCGCCAGGCTTGGCGGAGCGGGTCGTGAAGGTGTTCGCGCACGAGCACCGCACGGTCACGTCGGCGTAACGGGGATGGATGTCGACCTTCATAACTCACTGCTCCTCAACGTCAGAGACGTACGAGTGTACCGGCCGGACCGCCTCCGAGCCACCCGCTCGTCGGGGCCCTCGAGCCCTAGGGAGCGACGGCGTCGAGGAGCTGGGCGTTCGTGGGGAAGGTCGCCAGGCGACCCGCAAGCACCTGCACGGCCGGGGCCGCCTCGGACGCCTCGGCCGCCAACGCCCGGCGCAGGTTCCGCACGCTCGGCAGCTGACGCTCGTCGACCAGGCGATCCTCGTTCCGGGTGCCCGACGCGACCACGTCGATGGCCGGGAAGATGCGCTGCTCGGCGAGGTGCCGGTCGAGCCTCAGCACCATGTTGGCGCTGCCTTCGAGCTCCTCGAAGATCGTCTCGTCCATGGCCGAGCCGGTCCCGGCCATCACGGTGGCGATGATCGTGAGCGAGCCGCCCTCCTCGGCCCGGCGGGCGGCACCGAAGAACCGCTTCGGCTGGTGCAGCGCACCGGTGTCGATGCCGCCGTGCACCACCCGTCCCGTCGCCGGTCCGGTCAGGTTGTAGGCGCGGGCGAGGCGGGTGAGGCCGTCGACCACGAGGACGACGTCCCGCCCGGACTCGACGAGGCGCTTGGCCTTCTCGACCGTCATCTCCGCAACCTGGGTGTGCTCGCCGGGCTTGTCGTCGAACGTCGTGGCGACCACCTCCGCCCGTACGGCGCGGCGCATCTCGGTCACCTCCTCGGGGCGCTCGTCGACGAGGAGGACGACGAGGTGGACGTCGGGGTGGTTCCGCTCGACGGAGGTGGCGATCGACCGCAGCACGGAGGTCTTGCCGGCCCGCGGCGGGGACACGACGAGGCACCGCTGGCCCTTGCCGATGGGCGCCACCAGGTCGATGATGCGCGCCGTGGGGTCGCCGGAGTCGTCGGCCGACTCCAGCCGCAGCGGCGTGTCGGGGAACACCGCCGTGAGGTCGTCGAACCGGGGCCGCGACCGTGCCGCCTCGGGGTCGCCGCCGTTGACCGACACCACCGAGAGCAGCGCCGGGTTCTTCTCGTTGCGGCCTGCGGGTCGCGACGTGCCGACGACGTGGTCGCCCTTGCGCAGCCCGAACTGGCGGACCTGCTTGACCGACACGTAGATGTCGTCCCGGCTCGCCAGGTGGCCGCGGACGCGCAGGAAGCCGAAGCCCTCGTCGCGCAGGTCGACGTGCCCGGCCACCTCGATGGGCTCGTTGCTCAGCGCCTCGATGTCGACGCGCTGCTCCTCGCTCCGCTCGGGGCGCTCGATCTTCGGCACCACCGGCGCCACCACCGGGGCCACGACCGGTGCGGGGCTGCCGACGACGGCCGGGGCCGCGCCGTCCTCGCCGGTACGGTTGCGGTTGCGGCGTCGACGGCGACGGCGACCCTCGCGGGGCTCGCCGCTCTCGCCGGATTGACCGTCGGGGTTGCCGGCACCCTGCGCGTCCACGCCGCCCGGGCCGTCGTCGCCGCCGTCGGCTCCGTCGCCATCGTCGTCGCCGAACTCGAGCTCCCACTCGGCCAGCGGCTCGCCGTCGGGGCCGAGCACGACGCGGGGTTCGGCCGTGCGGGCCGGCGCCGGATCCTCGGCGGCCACGGGCGACGGCGGGTCGGCCGGTGCCTCGGGCGCAGCCTCGGCGGACGGTGCAGGCTCGAGGTCGAGGGTGGCGGCCGCCTCGGCGGCGCGAGCCGCCTTGGTGCGCGCCGGCTTGCGCGCGGCCGGCGCACCCTCGACGGCCGGCGCGCCCGTGGGCACGCCGACCTGCTCGAGGATCTTGTCGATGATGTCGGCCTTCTTGGCCCGCGTCGCAGGCTTCACGCCCAGCGCCGCGGCGATCGTGAGCAGCTGCTCACGATCTTTGCCTTCGAGGACCGAGCGCTCCAGGGCTTCGCTGGGCGCCACGCTCATCTGGGACCTTCTTCCCCGGTAACCGAGACCGGTGTCAGAACTCGCCGGGGGCACCGCACGCGAACGCGTGATCCAGCGGTGGCCCGACGAACGAGAACCGACACGGGGCCGTGGTCCAGCGGTCCCTGGAACAGGGAACCCCCGGACGGCCCGCCGTGCCGAACCCGGAACGCCCGGGTCGTCAGCACCTTACCGAGCGGTAGACGACCACGCAACGTCGCGAGGCGACTCTCGGCGCAGGCTTCAGGCCCCGACGAGCCGGGTCACCAGGGCCTCGACGGTGGCCAGGTCGTTGGCGACCACCTGGGTGCGCTCGCGCCGCTCGAGGAGGTCGGCGAGGTGCGCGGGCAACGCGGGGTGCACCCCGGTGGCCTTCAGCACGGCGTCGGGGAACTTGGCGGGGTGGGCCGTGGCCAGGGTGACGACCGGCGCGCCCGGGACGTCGGCGGCGCGGCGCCCCGCCGCCACACCGACCGCGGTGTGCGGGTCGATGAGCAGGCCCGTGTCGCGGTACACCGCGCTCATGGTGGCGAGCGTCTCGTCGTCGTCGACGCGGGCGGCGCGGAACAACGGCGCCAGCAAGGCGCGCTGGTCGGGCTCGATGGCCAAGTGGCCGGTAGCGCGGAAGCGGGTGAGCTGCTCCTCGGTCATCCCGCCGTCGCGCCCGTTCAGTTCGAACAGCAGGCGCTCGACGTTCGACGACACCTGGATGTCCATGCTCGGGCTGAGGGTGGGAACCACCCCGGCGGTGGTCATGGCACCCGTCTCGAAGAACCGGGTGAGGATGTCGTTGGTGTTGGAGCCGACGATCAGGCGTTCGACCGGTACGCCCATGCGCCCGGCGATCCAGCCCGACAGCACGTTGCCGAAGTTCCCGGTGGGCACGCTGAACACCGTGCGCTGGTCGCCCAACGCCCGGGCCGCCACCGCGTAGTACACGACCTGGGCCATCACGCGCGCCCAGTTGATCGAGTTCACGGCGCTCAGGCGGTGACGCTCTCGGAACGCCGCGTCGTTGAACATGGCCTTCACGAGGTCCTGGCAGTCGTCGAACGTGCCCTCCACCGCCACGGCGTGCACGTTGGGCGCGTCGACCGTGGTCATCTGGCGGCGCTGCACCTCGCTCACCCTGCCGTACGGATAGAAGATCACGATGTCGACGTGGGCGCAGCCGCGCACGCCGTCGATGGCGGCCGACCCGGTGTCGCCGCTCGTGGCGCCGACGATCGTGACGCGCTCGCCCTGCTGCCCGAGGACGTGGTCGAACATGCGACCGACGAGCTGGAGGGCCACGTCCTTGAACGCCAGCGTCGGACCGTGGAACAGCTCGAGCAGCCACTCCTGCGGACCGATCTGCACGAGCGGCGTGACGGCGGGGTGGCGGAACGTGGCGTACGCCTCGCGGCACAGCGCAGCCATGGTGTCGGTCGGCAGGTCGGGCGTGACGAACGGTGCCATCAGCGCGGCCGCCTGCTCGGCGTAGCCAGCCGACGGCAGAGTGGGCAGGGTCGGCCACGACTGCGGCACGTAGAGCCCGCCGTCGGTGGCGAGCCCGGCGAGGAGGG